>CAYMFV010000244.1:0-4931 GCA_964389745.1 uncultured Planctomycetales bacterium
GGGTGGTCCACGCCGTCGGCCCGGCCTGGCGGAGCGGCGGCCACGGCGAGGCGGAGCTCCTGGCCTCGGCCTGGCGCGCGGCGGTGGCCGAGGCGGCCCGGGTCGGCGCCCGGAGCCTGGCCTTCCCCGCCATCTCCTGCGGCATCTACGGCTACCCCCTGGACGAGGCGGCCCGGGTGGCCGTGGCCGCCCTCCGCGATGCCCTCGGGGAGCATCCCCTCGACGAGGTGCGCCTGGTCATGTTCGACGAGGGGACCTGGCAGGCCTTCCGGGAGGCCCTCGGCGGCGAGGAGGCCACGTGGTGATTCCCGAGGAGAGCCGGCGCATCCTCGAGTCGGCCCGCACCGTGGCGGTGGTCGGCTGGTCCACGAAGCCCGAGCGCCCCTCCCACTGGATCGCCGACTACCTGGAGCGGGAGGCCGGCTACACGGTCTGGCGGGTGAACCCGGCCGCCGCCCCGGGCACGCCGGAGCGGCCGGTCTTCCCGGACCTGGCGTCCCTGCCCGCCCCCCCCGACGTGGTGGACGTCTTCCGCGCCCCCCCCCATGTGCCCGAGGTGGCGGCGGCGGCCATCGCCGCCGGCGCCCGGGCTCTGTGGCTGCAGCCCGGCGCCGAGCACGAGGCGGCGGCCGCCCGGGCCCGGGCGGCGGGCCTCGCGGTGGTGGCCGGCCGCTGCATGTACCGGGACCACCGGGCCTGGCGGGGCAACGCCGCCCCGGGGGACGGCGGCCCCGGCAGAGCCTGATCAGTCCACGAAATCCACCGCCGGCGCCGCCGGCAGGAGCCCGGCCTCGTGGGCCCGGCGCAGGAGGAGGCGGACGGCCTTGCGACCGTCCTCGCCGTAGTCCAGGGTCCGCTGGTTCACGTACATGCCGATGAACTCGTCGGTCCGGGCCAGGTCCAGGTCCCGGCCGAACTGCATGGCGTAGCGGACCGCCTCTTCCCGGTGCTCGAGCCCGAGCCGGATGCTCTCCTTCAGGTAGCCCGAGACCACCGGCAGGAGCCCGCCCAGGTCCCTGCGGATGCAGTTGCCGCCCAGGGGCAGGGGCAGGCCGCCGGTCTCCTCCGCCCACCAGGCGCCCAGGTCCTCCAGGAGGACCAGCCCCAGGTCCTGGAAGGTGAGCTGGCCCTCGTGGATGAGCAGGCCGGCGTCGTGCTCGCCCCGGGCCACCGCCGCCGGGATCTCGTCGAAGGGGACCACCGCGTGGTCGTAGGGCCCGATGCGGAGCTGGGCCGCCAGGTGGGCGCTGGTCCACTCGCCGGGGATGGCCAGCCGCCTCCCACCCCCCTGGCGGAGATTCTCGACCGGGAACTCGCTCCGGGCGACGATCCGGGGCCCGTAGCCCTCGCCCATGGAGGCGCCGTGGTTGAGAAGGGCGTAGCGGTCGGCCACGTGGGCGTAGGCGTGGATGGACACCGCCGTGATCTCGTACTCGCCCCGGAGCGCCCGGTGGTTGAGGCTCTCGATGTCCTCCAGGCGGTGCTCGAAGCGCAGCTCGCCGGTGTCCAGACGCCCGGTGGCCAGGGCCCAGTGCATAAAGGCGTCGTCGGGGTCGGGGCTGTGGGCGAGGATCAGGGTGCGACGGGCGGTCTCGGACACGGGAGCCTCCAGGAGGCCTGCGGGGGGCGGCGGACGGCCGCGGGCCGGGCAGGATACCCCGCGCCCCGCCGGCCTATGCTCCCCGGGCGGCCGCGCCGCACCCTGCCATGGCCGACCCTCCCCGGGACCCCACCACGGGCATGACGCCCGCCGTCCTCGCCGCCCGGGAGCCCCTGCCGGGGCAGCCGGCCCTGGCCTTCTTCTGCATCGAGGCGGCGCCCGGCGGCACCCTGCCTTCCTTCCAGGCCGGGCAGGCGGCCCCGGTGGCCTTCCCGAGCGGCGAGGGGACCGCCGTCCGCTGGTACTCCCTCGCTTCCCCGCCCGAGGAGGCGGCCTGGCGCCTCCTGGTGGCCCGGGTGGACGCCCCCGGCGGTGCCACCCGGGACCTCTTCGCCCTGCCCCCTGGCAGCCTCGTCCACGTCGGCACGCCCGCCGGCCGCCTGCTCCTGGAGCGGGCCGAGGCGCGCCGGCACCTGGCCTTCCTCGCCGCCGGCACCGGCGTCGCTCCCTTCCTGTCCATGCTCGCCCACCTCCGGCGGCGGCCCCCGGCGGCCCGCCCGGCGGCCGTGACCCTCTGGTACGGGGTGCGCCACGCCCGGGACCTGGCCGCCCGGGAGGAACTCGACGCCCTGGCCGCGACGGCGCCCTTCCCCTGCCGCTGGCTGCCCTGCATCAGCCGGGCCGGGGAGGACCCGGACTTCGACCCCGAGGGCCTGGCCCGGGGCCGGGCCGACCGGGTCCTGGCCGGCCTCCTGGGACTCCCCCTGGCGGGCGCCGGCGACACCGTCCTCCCGGCCGGGACCGACGCCGCCGCCCTCCGGGCCCTGCTGCCTCCCGGAGACACCGCCCTCTTCCTCTGCGGGCACCCCGGCATGATCGACGGGATGATCACCGCCGCCGCGGGCACTCCCTGGGAGGAGGCCCTGGTGTACGAGAAGTGGTGGTAGGCCCGGGGGGGGGCGAGGGCAGGGGCGAGCGCGGGAGGAAAGAGACGGGGGCAGGCACTGGCAGGCCTGCCCCCGCCGGGTGGAACGGAGGAAAGCGTGGGCGGTCGCGGCAGATCAGATACGCAGGATGAAGTCCTCGAGGTCCCGGCGCAGGTCGCTGAGGCCGTACTGTTCGTCACACAGGGTCCGGTAGATGATCCGCTCGATCTCCACCGGGGTCCGCGGGTTCATGAGCCGCGGGCGGGGGTAGCCGAGGAAGTAGGCCAGGGAGAGCCGGCGCTCGTCCTCGCTGGCCATGCCCGGGGGCAGGCCGGCGTACTCCCAGGGCACCTGGTCGAAGGGCAGGGCGCCGCACACCACCTCGTAGAGGAGGATGGCCAGGGACTGGGCGTCTCCCTTGGTGCTGCGCCGGAGGAAGGGGTTGTAGGCCGGCGTCGCCACCAGCATGTCGGGCCGGTTCATGGTCGGCGCCGGGTCCAGGAGGACCAGGCGGCCGTCGTCGGCCACGATCATGTTCTCCGGCTTCAGGTCGCCATGGCAGGTCCAGCGGCTGCTGCCGGCCAGGGCCTCGACCGTGCGGGCCGCCTGGACGATCCAGGAGAGGCGCACCCCCTGGAGGCTGCGGATGCGCTCCCGGAGGTTGCAGCCGCCCAGATCCTCCAGGACCAGGACCGGGCGATCCCCGACCTCGGCCACGTCCAGGAGGCGGACCACGCCCCGGCCCTCGGCGGCCCGGAGCAGCTCGATCTCCCCCAGGAGGACCTCATCCACCTCCCGGGGCGTCAGGACCTCGGCCCGGGCGCCGGTGGCCGGATCCAGGAACAGGGCCTCGGCCGGGGCCTCGTCGGGGCCCAGACAGGAGGGATCCCGGTGCGGGCCGATGCCCTGGCGGCGGGGCAGGAAACGGCCGCCGCCACTGTCCTCCCCGAACTTGAGGACGCAGGTCCCTCCGCCCCGGGTCTCGGCCCGGAACACCTGGGCGAAGCCACCCCTCCCCAGGTACTCCTGGACACGGTAGGGCCCGATCTGCTGGCCGGTGGCGATCTGAATCATGGCGTCACGGCCCGCTCCCGGGCCGGCCCTATTTCGACCGCCAGGGCCGGGCAGCTGAAGATCTATCATCTGGCGGCCCCGGACGATGGCCCGCCGCGCCCGACCCTCCGGGCTCCCGCCCCCCGTCTCCTCCCCTCGCCGACCTCCCGTGCCCGCCCCGCCTCGTCCCGCCCTGGACCCGACGGCCCTGGCCGCCTTTCGCAAGGCCGGCCGCATCGCCCGGGGTGCCCGGGAGCTCGCCATCGCCCGGATCCGCCCCGGCGTCCTCCTCCGGGAGGCGATGGAGGCCGTGGAGGACTACATCCGCCGGGAAGGAGGCGGCCCGGCCTTCCCGGCCCAGACCAGCCGCAACCACATCGCCGCCCACTACTGCCCCTCGCCCCGGGACGAGACGCGCTACGAGGAGGGGGACGTGGTGAAGGTGGACGTGGGCGTGGAGGTGGACGGCTACGTGGCCGACACCGCCTGCACGGTGTACCTGGGCGAGGACGAGGAGCTGCAGCGCCTGGTGGCGGCGTCCCGGGCGGCCCTGGAGGGTGCCATGGCCGTGGCCGGCCCCGGCGTGCCCGTGCGCAAGCTCTCGGCGGCCATCGAGGCCGCCACCCGAGAGCACGGCTTCCGCCCCGTCTACAACCTCACGGGCCACGGCGTCGCCCGGTGGGAGGTGCACACCGCCCCCCAGATCCCGCCGGTCCCGGACCGGCACGACCGCACGGTCCTCGAGCCGGGGATGGTGGTGGCCGTGGAGCCCTTCGCCACCACCGGCCGGGGCCAGGTCCACGAGCAGGGCCGGGCCGAGGTCTTCATGCTCATCCGGGAGCCACGGAAGTCCAAGGGCCTGGACCCGGAGGTCTGGCGGGTCATCGCCGGCCTGCACGGCCTGCCCTTCGCCCGGCGCACCTTTCCTCGGAGGCTGCCCACGGCGAAGGTGGAGTCCACCCTGGCCCGCCTGCTCCGGACCGGCTGCCTCCTGGCCTTCCCGCCCCTGGCGGAGCCGGACCCGGCGAGCCGGGTGAGCCAGCACGAGCACACGCTGCTGGTGACTGAGGATGGGGTGGAAGTGACCACCCTCTGATACTGGCCCCACTTCCTGGAGGCGTTCCGGAAGGACTCCTGTAACCCCTGGGATCCTGCCCCGTCCTTCTCGCGAGGCAAGGGGTGTGGGTTCCGGCCGCGCCGCGGGCGGTCGCGCGGGCGGGGTCCGACCCGGGCTTCCCCGGGGGCGCCACCCCTCTGCCCCGCTACCCCCGACCCGAGCACCTCCAGCAAAGGGGGCCAGTTTCCCGCCCGGCCTATCATCCTCTCCCAGCCCGCCGGCCGCGCCCGCCGTG
>CAYMFV010000245.1:0-4919 GCA_964389745.1 uncultured Planctomycetales bacterium
TGTGTCTACGGTGTATGTTGACTTGGTGTTTGGCGTTTTATTGTAGGTTAGCTGTTTTTGTGTTTTTTTTGTAGTAGTTTGTGGGTGTGTTGTTTGTTGTTTTTTTTCAGGGAGAGGACGGCATTCGATGTTTCTGCCTGTATCGTGGGCTCGGAGATGTGTATGAGAGAGAGGGCCGCGACCCTCCTGGACGAAGGCGACGGCGACGACGAGGAGGCATTCCTGGAACGCTTCGAGGTGGAGGTCGGCCGGGACGCCAGCCGCAACGGCGAGGAGACCGTCGTCGGCCGTTTCCGCCTCCTCCGGGACGTCCTGGTCCCCGGCGACGCCCTGCTCCTCGAGGGCGAACGGGACGCCTGGGGCGACTTCAACCTCGGCCTGCGCATCCGCTTCCGCTTCCTGTGAGCCTCGCCGCCCTGCTCCTGGCCCTGCTCCCGGTCCTCGCCCCCCCCCAGGCGGGCGTCCGGGGGGTGGAGCTGCACTTCCAGGGCAACGAGTCCGTCTCGCCGGCCGCGCTGCGCCGGGCCGCCGCTGCCGAGCTGGCCGACCTGGAACGCCGGGGCTACCGCCGGGCCGAGGTGGACGACGCCGCCTTCGCCATGGAGGCCCACTACCGGAGCCAGGGCTTCCCCTTTGCCCGGGTACGCTACCGCTACGAGATCCGGGCGGAGGTCCTGCACGCCACCTTCCTGGTCCAGGAGGGTCCCCGCTGCCGCCTCCTCGCCATCGAGGCGGAGGGGGTGACCGCCTTCCCTCCGGACACCGTGGAGGCCCTGTTCCGACCCGAGGGCGACGACAGCCTCTACGTCGCCACCCATGTGGCCGGCGCCGCCGCCCGCCTGGCAGCCCTCTACCGGGCGGCGGGCTACGCCGAGGTGGAGGTGGCAGCGCCTGAGGTCCGCTTCACCCCGGACCGCAGCGGCGCCCGTGTGCACCTGCAGGTCCGGGAGGGCACCCGCTTCCAGGTTGTCCGGGTGGAGGTGGCGGGCGCGGCGGAAGCCCTGTCCGACGAGGTCGTGGCGGGCATCCGTCGCGACTTCCTGGAGCAGCCCTGGACCCCGCACCAGGCCGTGGAGCTGCGCCTGCGCCTGGTGGAGGCCCTCCGGGAACGGGGTCACGCGGACGCCCGGGGCGAGGTGGCGGTGACCGCGGACCCGGAGAGCGGCGACGTCGCCCTCGTTGCCCGCCTGGAGCCCGGCCCCAAGGTCCGGGTGGCGGCGGTGACGGTCACGGGCAACGCCCGCACCTCGGCCGCCTTCATCCGCAGCCGTCTCACCCTTCGTCCTGGAGCGCCCTGGACCCTGTCCGCCGAGCGCGAGTCCTTCCGGCGCCTGTTCCGCACCGCTCTCTTCCGGCGGGTGCGCCTCTCCCTCAAGGGCTCGGGCCCGGAGCGGACCCTGGAGGTCCAGGTGGAGGAAGCACCTGCCCGGGACCTCGAGATCGCCCCGGGATGGGGCTCCTACGAGCAGGCCCGCCTGGAGCTGGCCTTCCGGGACCGGAACCTCCTGGGTTCCGGCCGGACCCTCCGCCTGGAGACCTCTGCCTCCATGGTCGGCTGGGAGGCCCTGGCCGGCCTCACCGACCCCTGGCTCCTGGGCCGGGAGCTGGAGCTGGACCTGCCGGTCTTCTGGCGCCGCCGCCGGGAGCCATCCTTCACCGGCGAGGAGTACGGCCTGGCCCTCCAGCTGCGCCGGCCCCTGAGCCGGCACCTGGCCCTCACCGGCGCCTGGCGGCTGCGCCGCTCGGCCGTCCGGGCCGCCTCCGCCAGCGGCATCACCGAGGTGTCCCTGGCCGACGCCCTGCTGGCCAGCCTTTCCCTGGAGCCCCGCTGGGACAGCCGCAACGACCTCTTCAATCCCACAGGGGGCGCCCTGGCCTTCCTCCGGGGAGAGCTCGCGAGCAGTCTCCTGGGCAGCCAGCTCGAGTACCTGCGCCTCCGCCTCGAGGTCTCCTCCTACCAGGCCCTGGACGAGTCCGAGGACACGGTCCTGGCCCTGGCCGTCAAGGCCGGGGTGGTGGCGCCCACCGGCGACACGGAGGCCATCCCGATCCAGGAGCGCTTCTTCGTCGGCGGTCAGGACACGGTCCGTGGCTTCGAGGAGGGGGAGCTCGGGCCTCTGAACCTGAACGGCCTGCCCGTGGGCGGGAGGAGCTTCGGCATCCTCAACCTGGAGCTGCGTCGCCGGCTCCTGGGCAACCTGCACGGGGCGGCCTTCCTGGACGCTGGCCGGGTGGGGCTGGGGACCGGGGGCTGGCTTCGGGAGTGGCGGGCGACGCCGGGCCTCGGTCTGCGCTACCTCCTGCCGGTGGGAGCGGTGCGCCTGGACCTGGGCTTCAACCCCCAGCGTCGCCCTGGGGAGGAGCCGTGGGTCCTGCACCTGGCTGTGGGCATGGCCTTCTGAAGGCCTGCGGTCTCAGTGCCGGGCCGGGGGGGGGAGGGGTATCCGCCGGCCATCCGGAAGCTCCAGCTCCACCCGCACCCGGGCCCGACGCTCGTCGATCATCGCCTCGATCCGCCGGTTGCGCTCCTCCACCGCCAGCTTCGCAGCCAGGCGTTCCCGCAGCTCCTCGAAGGTGGGCGGACGATGCCCCGGGTTGTCGGCCAGGTACTCCTCCACCACCCGCTGGTACTCCTCGGCGATGGCTGCTTCCGCCGGCGCCGGCACCTCGGCGTCGAAGTCCTCCTCGAGCTTGCGCAGGCGCCAGATCCGCTCCAGGTGCGCCCGGACGCCATCCTCGCCCAGCTCCCGGGCCAGGGAGTCGTAGACGCCGCCCCCATTCCGCCGGAAGTCCGCCAGGATCCGGGCCAGCTCCGCCTCCAGGATCTCCGGGCGACGTCGTTCGGCCTCCTGGAGCATGAGCACGGCCCGGACCAGGCCCTCGAAACGCCGGGACGGATCGGCGAGGAACTCCGCTTCGGCGGACTGGACCTCCGCGGGCGTGGCGGTGTCGTGGCGAGCCTGGAAGAAGTGCTGCCATTCCGGCTCCAGCCAACCCCGGATCACCTGGGCGGGAACCTCCTCCCCATCCACGAACACCCGCACCGGCCAGGGGATGGGCGGCGTCTCCCAGAGGACCCGGTCCTGGACCTGGTCGGGTTCCTCCTGGTCGACCTCGTCCCGGGAGCAGCCGGTCAGGAGGATCGCGAGCAGCCCGAGGCCGACGAGGATGCGAGGCATGGCAGGATCGTATCAGCAAGGTGAGGGCGGGAGGCGTCTCCACCTCCCGCCCGGGTCACGACCAGGAAGACCGGGCCCCTACGGGCAGTAACGGTTCTTCTGGCTGTTCATCACGCTGTAGTGGTTCTGCCCGCTGTAGTTCTCGTAGAAGTTGTGGAAGTTCCCGAGGCAGGAGGAGCAGAGGACCGACTGCATGATGCAGGAGCTGACCTGGCAGTGCTGCAGGGTGTAGGTGTGGCCGGTCTCGTGCTGGCAGATCGCAGCCTGGGTGCTCTGGCTGCCGTAGTACTTGACGAGCTGCCGGGGCAGGCCGATGTAGGCGACACCGATGGCGCCGCCGGGCGTGGGGTCGGCGCTGAAGGCGATCATCATGCACTTGCCGTTCAGGCCGCCACCCTCCCGGTAGGCCTCGTCGAGCAGGCCGACGATGTCGGCGCCGTCGTTGGAGTCCCAGCGGTAGCCGCTGGAGGCCACGAAGTTGATGTTCCAGTTGCTGTATAGGGCGTTGTCGGCGGTCTCCACCACGCCGATGACAAAGCTCTTCAGGGCCGAGTTGGTGCTGAACTTGCCCCGGTACTCCTCGTCCACCGGGTGGTGGGTGCGGACCGTGGCCCGGATGCCAACCCCGCTGTTGGGCTCGGGCTGGATCAGGCTGTCGAGGCTGCCCTGGAGCCGGTAGTACTCCTCTTCTTCCGGTGTCCACTGCCGGTCGATCTGGAAATACTGCCCGGCGGCGGTTTGGAAGACCTCGTGGCCGAAGAGGGCATCGAAGGTGGCCACGTCGGTGTAGTCCTCGACGCGGGGGAGCTGCTCCCACACCTCGCCGCGGGAATCGGTGTAGGGGCCGGAGGTGACGGTGCCGCTGCCACCGCCGAGGGAGAAGGCCGCCAGGGCGGCCACGGCAAGACTGCCTGCGAGATGCATCTTCGGTTTCTCTCCTTGGGGATCGGTTCGGGGATGCGGCCCTGCCCGGGGGGAAGCGGGACCGCGACGAGGGGTTGGGGGTCGCCGGGCGCGACGACCCGGCCTGTTAGACCTGCCCCAGGGGCCGCAAGTTCCCCGAAACTGCCCCCAGGGCATTCCACTGCCCTACCCTTTCGCCTCCCGCTCCGCCGGCAACCGGACCACCACCTCCTCGGGCCGGGCCTCGGGGTCGAAGGCGATGGCCAGGAGGTGCCGGGCCACGAAGGGCAGGCTGTTGAAGGCGCCCTGGCGCTGGAACTCCAGGAAGCGCTCCACCAGGGGGAAGCGCTCGGGCGAGCAGGAGCGGATCAGCTCCTGCATCCGGGTGTCGACGATGCCGGGCGCCACGGCGTGGGCCCGGAGCCCGATGGCGGCCTCCTCCAGGGCCACGCACTCGGTGAGGCGGTCCACCCCCGCCTTCCCGGCGCAGTAGGCGGACCAGCCGGCGTAGCCCTGCCAGGCCGCACCGGAGGAGATGTTCAGGAGGACGCCCCTGCCCCCGAGCCGGCGCCGGTGCCGGACGTAGGCCCGACTGCCGTGGAAGACGCCACCCAGGTTGACGGCCAGGTGCCGGGCGAAGTCCGCCGGCGGCAGGTCCCGGAGGGGTCCGATTAGACACATCTCCGAGCACACGAGACAGGCAGGAAAATCGCACGATGGCTCGTGGAAGAAACAGAAAAACACATCCTGGATCACATACACATCTCCAAACCCACGAAACAAACAAAACACCCACAGGCCACCATCTGCATTAAAAAAAACAAACACAAAAGAGTA
>CAYMFV010000246.1:0-4915 GCA_964389745.1 uncultured Planctomycetales bacterium
CCGCCACCTCCTGCCTCACCTGCCACCGGACGGTGCGCCCACCGCGCCACCCTTACACCGGGGACGGCGCGTACTGCCGGATCTGCCACCGATGAAGCCTGCCGTCGCCCGCGCCGTCGTCCTCCTCCTGACCGCCGCCGGCGGCGCCCTGCTGGCCGGAGGCGCCTGCCGGCCGGCGGACGGCGGCCCCTCCCTCCCTGGCGGGCCGCCGGACCGGGAGCACGTCTTCACCACCCTGCCCGCCCGGCCGGTGACCCTCCAGGCCACCCTGCAGCTCGCCTGGAACGCCGCCGACGGTGTCCTCTACGGGCGCATCACCTGGCCCGGTGAGGACCTGCACCTGGCCCGCATCTGGCGCTTCGAGGACGGCGCCTGGGTGCGCCGGGGCCGGCCTGTCCGGGAGGCCATCGACCCGGAGCATGTGGTTGCCGCCCCTGCCCGCCTGGCCCTGGCCTGGGGCGACCCGGGACTTCCTGCCTCGACACCGAACTTCCGCCAGCTCGGCTGTGCCCTCGCCTGCCACGACGACGGCAGCTTCATGCCCGACCACGTCGCCGCCGGCTGCGACGCCCTCGTGACGATGCGCCTGCCGGAAACACCCTTCTACGCGGGCACCGGCCTCGACCTCTGGCTGTGGGACGCCCATGCCGCACCCCTCGGTTGGTGGCTGGATCAGTCCCTGCGCCAGGCACCGGCCGGCGGCGGGCCGGCCCGGGTCCCCGACGCCGGCAGCGGCGGGGGGGCAGAGAACGGGCTCACGGCCGGCCACCCGGCCTTCGTCTACGACGCGGCGACCACGGCCGGTGGCGCCTTTGCCGTGCCCTTCGCCGCCCTGGCGGCGAGCCCCGACTTCTTCTTCGAAGACCCGGCCGACCCCTCGCCCCTGGCGGCCTCCCCCACTCCGAGGACCCTGGACTGGGACCTGGCCGTGGCCGGGGGCTACGTGCCGGCCCCAGGCGACACCGTCCCGGCCCGGGTCCTGTCCCGGCCCCAGGGCAGCGCCGCCGACGTGCTGGCGGTCCTCTCTCCAGACGGCGGCGCCACCGTGGCGGCCCGCTCGGGCCACGACCCCGTCGCCGGCCGCTGGGAGGTGGTCTTCACCCGGGCTCTGGCCACCGGACAGCCCGACGACCTGCCCTTTGCCGGCGGCCGGGAGTACGTCCTCACCCTTGCCATCCACGGCGACGCCACGGCCGGGCGCGACCACCGTGTCTCCCTGCCCCTGGTGGTCTTCCTGGAGGACCCGGGCAACCCTGGGGGGGGGGCGAGTGCCGACCTGGTGGCGCCCCGGCTGGACGCCCCGGGGCTGGTGCCGGACTTCACCGACGAGGGCCTCTACCCCCCCCTGCCGGTGGACCTCTTCCTGCCGGGCGTGCTGTCCTGGGAGTACCTCACCGACACCCGGACCGCCGCCTGGATCTTCGGCAACGTCCACGGCGGCGCCGGTGGCCTGGCCTCGGCCCTGAACGGTCCCGCCTTCATCGGCTGCCGGGACTGCCACGTGGTGCGCCAGGACGACCCCAACCTGCCCTTCGCCAGCGGCGGCGCCCTCGAGCTGCGCACGCCCCGGCGCGGCGGTCTCTTCGAGGCGACCCCCATCTCCCTGCGCTTCGACGTCCAGGCGGTCCTGGACACCCGCTGCGGCAGCTGCCACGCCCCGGGGGGGGCGGCGGCGGGAGTTCCCTTCAGCGGCGTCGAGGCGACGAGGGTCCACCAGGAGCTGGTGGCCCCCGGGCGCATCGCCTGGCGCCACCCGGAGGAGTCCCCGCTCCTGGTGCTGCCCGTCGGGGACGCCGACGGCAACCACCCTGCCACCGGCCCCCTGGCCGGCTTCGGCGGCAGCCCGGACCGGCGCCGGATCCTGTCCTGGATCCTCTTCGACGCCCCGGACAACTGATTCTGCGAGGGAAGAGGCAACGAAAGTCCGCCTCGCCCGTTGGACAGACAGCCTTCCCTCTCGTGCAGCGTCTCCTCCCCACGCTCCTCCTCGCCCTGCCGGCGGGGCTCGCCGGTGGTGTCCTCCAGCAGGAGCCACCGCCCGCGCCCTCCCCGGTGCGGCCCGATCCCCGGGCGAGCGCTCCCTACGTGGGCGCTGTCGTCTGTCGCAACTGCCACCGGCAACCCGGCAAGGGCGCCCAGTACACGCACTGGAAGGAGCGGACCGCCCACGCCCGGGCCTGGCGGACCCTGGCCGGCGCCAAGGCCCGGCGCATCGCCGCCGCCCTGGGACTGGAGGATCCCCAGGAGGCGCCCGCCTGCCTGGCCTGCCACACAACCGCCGCCGGTGTCCCGAAGGAGCGCATCCAGCGCACCTTCCGGGTCCAGTGGGGCGTGCAGTGCGAGTCCTGCCACGGGCCCGGGGGCTACCACAAGGAGCAGCGCATGCGGGACCCCCGCCTGCGGGAGACCGAGGCCTCGGGCGCCAGCACGGTGACCGTGGAGATCCCCCGGGACGAGATCGCCATCCCGAGTGAGAAGACCTGCACCGCCTGTCACAACGCCGACTCGCCGACCTTCCGGGGCTTCGACTTCCGCCGCGACCTGCCGCGGATCGCCCACGTGAATCCCCAGCGGGGGCGGCCCTGGATCCCCGAATCCCTGCCACCGAAGAAGGGTGGCGACCCGGCCGTCGACGAGGCCCCTCCCCATCCCGAGCCACCGCAGCAACCATGAGCAACATCCCCCGCGCCGCCCTGACCCTGGCCCTGGCCGCCGGCACCACCTCGCTTCTTGCCGCCGGCCTCCCGGCCGGCCTGCTCTTCTCCAGCGGCCCGCCCGACGGGCGGGCGGCGGCACCGCCGGACTTCATCGCCTGCAACATCTGCCACACGGGCGCGGCGCTGAACGGCGGCGACGGCACCCTGGCGATCAGTGGTCCGCCGGCGGAGTACACGCCGGGGACGACCTATACCGTCACCGTGACCCTGGAGGACCCGGGCCAGAAGCGCTGGGGCTTCGAGCTCACGGCCCTGGACGAGAGCGGGGCCGGGGCCGGCACCCTGACGGTCATCGACCCGGTGAACACCCAGAAGTCGGTCAGCGGCGGGCGCCAGTACCTCAAGCACACCTCCGCCGGGACCTTCAACGGCACCATGAACGGCCCGGTGAGCTGGAGCTTCGACTGGACCGCCCCCCCTGCCGGCAGCGGTACGGTCTTCTTCTACGCCGCCGGGAACGCGGCCAATGGCAACCTGAACACCGTCGGCGACGTCATCTACACCGCCGCCACGGCCAGCGCCGAGGCCGGCGCGCCCCACGCCGACGCCACCCTCGTCCTGCAGCCGGACACCATCGCGCCGCGCCGGGGCAGCACCTGGACCGTCCGGGCCCGGGTGCGCCACACGAGCACCACGGCGACCTCGGTGCTCCTCGTGAGTCGGGTCAAGCTCGGTCCGGGCAGCTTCTTCCCGCCCACCGGCTTCCTGCTGCCACCCATCACGGTGAACCTCTCGGGCGGCAACCTGGTGGACGAGGTCCTCCTGCATGCCGTCCCCTCCACGGCACCCCTGATCACCGCCACCTACGAGGGCTTCCTGGGCATCGCCCCTGCCACCCTGGTGGACGACGACTCCTTCTCCTTCACCGTCGCGCCCTGACTCGCGGAGCGGGGTACCTCGGCGCGGGAGCCGGACCTATCGCCGCCGCCGCAACGCCGCGAGGAGCGCACCTACCTCGGCCGGCAGGAGCAGGCGGGCGAGCACCAGGAAGGCGGCGGCGCCAGCCCCGATCCCGGCGGCGAGGCCCGGGATCGTCCCTGCCGCGGCCTCGCCCAGGGCCTCCCGGACGCCGGCGGCGGCCAGGCCGGCGGCCAGCCCCGGGATCAGGAGACGGGGCAGCAACCTCCGGCGGACCGGCCAGCGGAGGCCAATGTCCCGGAGCCCCGCCGCCAGGAGCCCGGCCTGGACCAGGAGGGCCGCGGAGGTGGCCCAGCCGGCCCCGGGCACGCCGAGGCGGGGCAGCAGGAGGAGGTCCAGGCCCAGGTTCAGGGGGATGACCATGGCCCCGATCCAGGCCGGCCCCCGGACGTCGCCCCGGGCCTGGCGGGCCCGGGTCAGGATGCCCGCCAGGGCCGCCGCCGGCAGCCCCCAGAGGTAGGCCCGGAGGGTCGCGGCCAGGACCAGGGTGTCCGCCGGCGTGAAGCGGCCGTGCTCGAAGAGGACCTGGATGACCGGCCCGGCCAGGGCGTAGAGGCCGGCCGCCGCCGCCACGATGACCAGCAGGGTGCTCTCGCAGGTCCGGCGGATGGCCTGGCCCAGCTCCGGGAAGCGGCCCTCCGCCGCCAGCCGGGCGAAGAAGGGCAGGGTGCCGGTGGCGGCGGCGATTCCCACCAGGGCCAGGGGGAGCTGCAGGAGACGGTTCGCCAGCCAGGTGTAGGTGTTGGCGGCCTCGTCCACCAGGGCCCGGACCAGGAGCTGGTCCACGGCGAAGTTGAGCTGGACCGCCGCCAGGCCCAGGAGGGCCGGTGCAAAGGCCAGGACCGCCGCCCGGACCCGGGGATCGCCCGGGGCCAGCTCCGGCCGGAGGGGGTAGCCCGCCGCCCGGACCCCCGGGAACTGGATCCACCACTGGAGGAAGCCGCCCAGGAGGATACCGGCGCAGAGGAGCCGGAGGCCCGCCGGGCTCCGGTCCAGGTCCGGGATCCAGGCGTGGAGCAGGAGCAGGAGCCCGATCCAGAGGACGTTCAGGAGCACCGGCGCCGCCGCCGGCAGGAAGTAGCGGCCCGTCAGGTGCTGGGGCGCCGTCGCCAGGGCGCACAGGCAGATGGGCACCAGGTAGGGCAGGAGGACCGCCGCGAAGTCCAGGGCCGGATCGGGCCCGGGCGTCGCCAGGCGCCAGCCCAGGACCGCAGCCTCCCCGGCCACCAGGAGGACCAGGAGGAGCAGGGCCTGGAAGCCCTGGAAGCGGGCGTAGAGGC
>CAYMFV010000247.1:0-4901 GCA_964389745.1 uncultured Planctomycetales bacterium
TTTTTGTATGGCCTTTCGGCCAAAAACCTGAAAGCCCGGCGGGTGGCCCTGGCCACGGTCGCCGGGGGACAGGCCTCCCGCCTGGGCTTCGACGGCCCGAAGGGGGCCTATCCCCTGGGTCCGGTGAGCGGCGCCAGTCTCTTCCAGATCCTGGCGGGCATGGTCCGCCGGCTGCGGGAGCGGACGGGGGCGCCCCTGCCCTGGATCATCCAGACCGGCCCGGGGAACGACCGGGAGACCCGGGAGTTCTTCGCCCGCCGGGACCACTTCGGACTGGGCCACGAGAGCGTCCGTTTCGTCTGTCAGGGCACCTTGCCAGCCATCTCTCCCGAGGGCCGCTTCCTCCTGGCCGACCCCGGGCACCTCTTCCGGAATCCCGACGGCCATGGCGGTTTCTACCGGGCCCTCCAGGGCTCCGGTCTCCTGGAGCAGCTCCAGGGGGGGGGCGTCGACACCATCTTCTACTGCCAGGTGGACAACCCGCTGGCGCCGATGGGGGACCCGGTCTTCCTCGGCCACCACCTCCTGGCTGGGGCGCGCATGTCCGTGAAGGTGGTGGAGAAGCAGGAGCCCGGCGAGAAGGTCGGCCTGGTGGTCCTCCGGGATGGCGTCCACACCTGCATCGAGTACTCGGACCTGCCCGAGGAGCTGGCCGCGGAGCGGGCCGAGGACGGTGGCCTGCGCTTCCGGGCCGGCAACATCGCCATGCACGTCTTCGCCCTCGACTTCGTGGCCGAGATGGCGGCGGCCGACCTGCCGCTGCACCTGGCCCGCAAGAAGGTCCGGGCCCTGCCGGAGGATGGGGGCCTCGAGGCGAGGCCCCGGGACGGGGTCAAGTTCGAGACCTTCGTCTTCGACGCCCTGCCCTGGGCGGGGCGCAGCGTGGTCCAGCTGGCCGTCCGGGAGGAGGAGTTCGCGCCGGTGAAGAACCGCAGCGGCCAGGACTCCATCGCCACCAGCCGGGCCGCCCTGGAAGCCCGCAACCGGCGCTGGTGCGCCGCGGCCCTCCCCGGCCTGGAGCCAGCCGCCGAGGGCGCCCTCGAGATGGAGCCTGGCCTGGCCCTGGACCCCCTCGATCTGGCCGCCCGCCGGGAGGAGGTGGAGCTGCGTTGCGGCGGCCACCTCCTCGCCCGGCGCCGGTCCATTCCGGTGGCTGGCGCTTGACGCCCGACCCCGTGCTGGCGACCATGCACGAGCCGGTGCCGGAGTGGCGGAATGGCAGACGCGACGGATTCAAAATCCGTTCCCCGCAAGGGGGTGAGGGTTCGAGTCCCTCCTTCGGCACCATCTCCTGCGAACCGCCATGCCTGCCACCGAGCCTCGGGATCCGGCCAGCCTCCTCCAGTCCCTGGAGCGGAGGGTTCTGGAGACGCCGGGCCTGGCCGGGGAGTGGAGTCGGACCCGAGAGCTGTATGCCCTGGGCAGCGCCGATCCCGGTTGCCTCGCCCGCTTCCGGCAGTGGTTCCTCCTGGAACGTCCATCCGAACTCCTCGGCGCCCCGCCGGTGGTGGTCTTCGCTCCGGACCCGGTGCCGGAGGACAGCCCCTGGGAGTGCCTGCTGGATTCCTTCCTGGGCATCTTCCGCCCCAGGGGGGGGGAAGATGCCGTGGATCTCGGCGGCCCCCTGTGGCTGGAGGACCTCTGGAGCCGCCGGCCGGTGCTGGCCCGTCCCGGCAGCCAGGGCCGCTGGCCGGCGGGGGAGTTCCTGGCGGTGGGGCGCCTGGTCCTGGCGGATGAGGAGCAGTACGAGCCCCTGCCGGGGCTGCTGATTCTCCGGGCCCCGGGCCTGGCCGAGGCTCTGGAGAGGGACCTGGCGGCCATCCGGGCGCGGGATCCCCGGGCCCGCCTGTCCCAGGAGACCTGCGAGCGCCTCTTCGCCCCCTTCCTGCCAGCGCCGGCCCCGGCCCGGGACCTGGAGGAGCTCGAGCGGGCCCTCGCCGCCGTGGTCGAGGACTCCGGCCTGTCGCTGGACACGCTGCGCCGCGACCTCCTCGAGGATGGGCCCGGCGAGGTCCTGGATCGCCTGGCCTTCGACACCCGCCTGGACCTGGAGTACCTGCGGACCATCCTCCTGCGCTGGCACCTACTCCTGACCGCGCCACCGCCGGTCGCCGAGCCCCCGGGCGCCCCCCCCCGGGTGCCCCTGGTGCCGGCAGCTGCCCTGGCCCGCTTCGACTCGGGCCGGGACCAGGGTCGGCCCCTGGCCGAGCTCTTTCATGAACTGGAGGAGGACCTGGGGCTGCCGCCCGGCACCAGCGAGGGCGAGCCCGGAGCCGTGGATCCCGCCGTCCGGGCCCCGGCCAGCTTCGCCGTCTGGGTCCAGGCCTACACCTGGGAGGCCGAGGCCGGCGGCCGGACGCTCGTGTCCGGGGAGAGGGAACTCCTCGAGGCCTTCGCCGCCTTCCTGGACGCCACCGGCGCCGTCCGGGAGCTCCGGGAGCTGCGCCCGGGGCACGTCCTTGCCTTCCTGCTCCAGGGCGAGGCCCGGGAGCTGGCGACCCGGGCCCGCCGGCTCCAGCCCTTCCTGCGCTGGGCGGTGGCCGAGCAGGAGGCAGAACTCGCGGACCTCCCGGCGCACCTCGCCGGCTCTCTCGGCGACCGTCTCCAGCAGATCGCCACCTGCAACGCCGCCTGGCGCCAGCAGCAACGACGCGGCCATACCTGGGCCCGGGCCGAGCTGGCCCCCGACGGCTCCTGGCTGCTCCGGGATGCCGCCGGGAACGCCGGACCGCCCGCCGACCTGGCACCCGCCACGGAGGCCTCCGTCCGCCCGGAGGATGCCTTCCTGGGATCCTGGCAGGACAGCGCCTTCCGCATCGCCGCCTGGCTGCCCGCCGAGGCCCGGGACATCCTGGAACGCCGGGCCTGACCCCGGGGCCAGCCGCCGGTGTCAAGCCGCGGCGGGCTTCCCTGCACCCTCCGACTCGTCCCCGGCCCGCCAGGCCGGCCGGCCCAGGAAGTGCGCCTCGAGGATCCCCCTGGCCTCGGGGAGGATCCGCTCCCAGGCGCTGTCCGGGTCCCGAAGGAGGATCACCCGGTCCCGGTGGAGGGTCACGATCTGGACGCCCGGGATCCCCAGGAGCGCGGCCACCCCGGGATGGGGCACGCCCTCGCCGCCCGGCTGGTCGAAGGCCCGCCAGCCGTCCCGGATGACCGGCGCACCCAGGCGGAAGGTCGCCCGGTAGGGATGGAAGTCGAAGACCGCGTCGAGGGGATCCTGGCTCGTTCGGCGTCGGGGCATGGCGGCGGGGCAGGGACGTTCCGGGGACTCTCCGGGCGCAGATCCTAGGCCAGCGGACCTGGGATTCCAGCCCCTCCCAGAACGTCCGATAATGTGTCTTATGTTATGTCAAACCGGGAGTGCCTGGACAGGGACCCCGGCGACCGGCCATTCTCGGGCGGGCCCAGGAGCCCCTCTCCACCCCGGAGAGGCCCCTCTTGTGGAGAACGTCGTGGAGAACCCTGTGGAGAACCCCAGGAAAACCCCCGCCGCCCCCATGCCCTTCGAGGCCTTCCGGCCCGGGCAGACCTTCGATGGCCCGTCCTTCGTCCTCCAGGAGGAGCACATCCGGCGCTTCGCCGAGATCTCGGGCGACCGGAACCCCATTCACCTGGACCCGGACTTCGCCGGGCGGACCATCCACCGGGGCGTCATCGCCCACGGTCTGCTCCTGGCCGCGATCCTCTCCGGGATGGCCTACGCCCGGGGGCTGCTCGGGGCGAACGTCCTCGCCCTGGAGGCCAGCGAGGAGCGCTACCTCCGGCCGGCCCGCCCCGGCGACCTCCTCCTCGGCGAGCTGGTCATCCGGGAGACCGACCCGGAAGCCGCCCGGCGCTACGGGCGGGTGGTCTGGGACACCCGGCTCCGGAAACGCCTCGCCGACGGTCAGGAGCTGCCGGTCATGAGCGCCGTCTGGACCACCCTGATCTTCAAGCAGGCCTGGCTGCGGACCTGACCCGCCCGTTCTCCGGCCGGCGGCCCAGGGCCTCGAGCCGATCCCGGCCGGCCCCGTCCGCCGCCAGCTCGAGAGCGGTGATGCTCCCCGTGGGCACCCGCAGGGCCGGCCAGTCCCGGATCTCCAGCCCCAGGACAGCCGCCACCACCGCCCGGATCGACCACAGGTGGGCCACCACCGCGACCTCGCCCGGGGCCTGCGCCAGGGCCTCCCGGCGGAGCTCGGCCCAGGTCTCCAGGACGCGCTCCCGGAGGTCCCCCAGGGACTCTCCCCCGGGCGGCCGGAAACCCGCAGGGTCCGCCGAGGCGGCCTCCAGCTCCCCGGGCCGCTGCCGCCGGATCTCCTCCGGGGTGCACCCGGTCCAGGCGCCCCGGTCCACCTCGACGAGGCCCGGCAGGACCAGCACCGGCAGCCCGTGCCGGGCCGCCACCAGCTGCGCCCCCCGCCTGGCCCGCCCGAGGGGGCTGGCCCAGACCCGGCGCAGGGGGGCGTCGGCCAGGGCCGCCGCCGCCCGCCGGGCCTCGGCCAGGCCGGCGGGCGACAGGGGCACGTCCCGGGCGCCGTAGAATGCCCCGGGGCGGGGCGGCACGACGGCGCCGTGGCGGAGCAGGTGACAGCGCATCTCCCGGATGCTAGACGCCTCTGGAACGCGACTTGCAGCAATCACCACCGTGGCTCCGTCCTCCTCCTGCCGCCCGCCGTTCCTGGCCCTCCTGGCCGGCCTGCTCCTGGCCGGCCTCGTGCCGGCCCAGGGCACGGGCACGGGCCGCATTCCGCCCTCCCAGGGCGGTCCGCCCACCTACAAGGGCCCCGAGGACGTTCCGGGCACAGGGCCGCCGCCCGAGGACGGCGTGGCGCCCACCTCGGGCCACCGGCCGCTGACCCCAGGGCCTGTCTCTTTACACATCTCCGAGCCCACGAGACAGGCAGAAATCTCGTATGCCG
>CAYMFV010000248.1:0-4897 GCA_964389745.1 uncultured Planctomycetales bacterium
CGCGAGATGTACGCAATCGTCCTCTCCGCCTGGCGCGCCGCCGTCGCCGCCGTCGCCCCGGATGCCCCGGCCGTCGCGCCCCACGACGCGGCGGTGGCCGTCCTGGCCGAGGGCCTCCGGGAGCTCGGCGTCCTCCACGAGCCCGGCGCCCGGATCGTCGAGGAACGCCTGTACCGGCCCTGGTTCCCCCATGGCACCAGCCACTGGCTTGGCCTGGACGTCCACGACCCGGGCGCCTGGCGCCGGGACGGCCGGCCCCGCTCCCTGGAACCGGGGATGGTCCTGACCATCGAGCCGGGTCTCTACTTCCCGGCCGGCGACGAGCGCGTCCCGCCCCCCCTCCGGGGGCTGGGCGTGCGCATCGAGGACGACGTGGCGGTCACCGGTACGGGGGCCGAGATCCTCACCGCCGCCACGCCCCGGGAGCTCGCTGACGTGGAGGCGGCCTGCGCCGCCGAGCGCCCGGAACCGCCCACCCTGGACACGCCACCCCTGCAACCTTGAGCGAACCCGCCCTCCGCCTCCAGCAGGTCTGCAAGCGCTTCGGCGACTTCACGGCCGTGGACTCCCTGGACCTGGAGATCCCGGCCGGCTGCATCTACGGCTTCCTGGGGCCGAACGGCGCCGGCAAGACCACCACGATCCGCATGATCCTGGACATCTACCGGCCGACGAGCGGCAGCGTCACCGTCCTCGGGCGGCCCTCGGCCCTGGACGTCCGGGAGCGCATCGGCTACCTGCCCGAGGAGAAGGGCCTCTACAAGAAGATGAAGGCCTGGGCCATGATCGCCTACTTCGCCTCCCTGAAGGGCATGGGGCGGCGGGCGGCGAAGCGCCGGGCCTACGAGCTCCTGGAGCGCTACGGGCTCAAGGACTTCGCCAACGCCCGGACCGAGGCCCTGTCCAAGGGCATGGGCCAGAAGGTCCAGGTCCTGGCCTCCATCGCCCACGATCCGGAGCTGGTGGTCCTGGACGAGCCCTTCTCCGGGCTGGATCCGGTCAACCAGCAGGTGATGGAGGAGGTCATCCAGGACATGGCGAGTCGCGGCCGGACCATCCTCTTCTCCACCCACGTCATGCAGCACGCCGAGCGCATCTGCGACCGCATCGTCCTCATCGACCGGGGCCGCCGGGTCTTCGACGGCACGGTGGCGGAGGCCCGGGCCTCCATCCCCCGGCGGGTGCGCATCGTCACCGAGGACGACGTCGCCCCCCTCCGGGCCCTGCCCGGGGTGGCGACGGTGCTGCCGGTGGACGGCGAGGGCGTGGCTGCCGGCACCTGGGACCTCCACCTCCGGGAGCAGGCCGACGCCGAGCAGGTCCTGCAGGCCTGCTTCGAGGGCGGCATCCGCCTGCGGGCCTTCGATCGCAGCGAACCGAGCCTGCACGACGTCTTCGTCCACCTGGTCGGGCCTGGCGCCCGGGAGGCCAGCTACCGGTGAGATACGCCCTCCTCGTCGCTCTCCGGGAGTACGCCGAGAACGCCCGGACCAAGGGCTTCTGGATCGGCCTGCTCCTCCTGCCCGTGATGCTCTACGTGGGCATCCAGGCGCCCCGCTTCCTGGAGGAGCGGGCGGCGCCCACCCGGCACTATGTCCTGGTGGACCGGAGCGGACAGTACCGGGAGGTGGTGGAGCGGGGCCTGAGCCGCTACCGGACCCGCCGGCGCCTCGAGGCCTTCCAGGCCTACGTCCGCCGCCACATGCGGGAGGATGCCCCGGAGAAGGAGCGCCAGGAGGCCCCGCGGATCCAGGACCTGCCGCCCGAGCTGGCCGATCCCGCCGCCATCCTGGAGCGCCTCACCGACGCCCAGCCGGAGCTCCTGGACCTCCTGGCCACCGAGGACGGCTGGCAGGCCCAGCTCGCCCAGGTGGAGCCCCTCCTGGAGCCGGATCGGCCGCCCTTCGAGGAGCCCCGGCTGCGCTTCCGGGAGGTCCCGCTGCCCGCGGAGGTGGCGGGGATCGAGGACCTGGACGAGCTGGCCGGCGCCCTGCGTCCCTGGCTCCTGGGCGAGAAGAAGCTGGAGGTGGAAGGCGAGGTGGTGGAGCTCTTCGCCGCCATCCTGGTGCCCGAAGACGCCGACCAGGCCATCCGCCGGAGCGTCCTGGACGAGGCCAGCGACCTGGCCGCCCGTGTCCAGGGGGAGCGCCGGGGGGGGGTGCAGTACTGGTCGGTGAACCTCACCGACACCGATCTCCGGGAAGTGGTGGAGAAGAGCATCAACGAGGCCATCCGCGCCAAGGAGTACGTACGTCTGGGAGTGGACGCCGGCCTGGTCCGCCAGGTCCAGCAGACGAGCATGCCGGTGCGCTCCCTCAACCCGCAGAAGGAGGCCGGCGAGGAGGAGGTGAGTCTGGCCGACACCCTGCGCCAGTGGGCGCCCCTGGGCTTCGTCTACCTGCTCTGGATCGCGATCTTCACCGTCGCCAACATGCTCCTCAACAACACGATCGAGGAGAAGTCGAACCGCATCATCGAGGTGCTCCTCTCCTCGGTGACCCCCTGGGAGCTGATGGGGGGCAAGCTGCTCGGCATCGCCGCCATCGGCCTGACCATGCTCGCCACCTGGGCGGCCTCCCTGGTCGGCATCCTCTGGTGGCAGATGGGGCCCGAGACCGAGTGGGCCGGCCAGGTCCTGGACGTGGTGCTCCAGGGTGGCCTGCTGCCGGCCTTCGGCGCCTACTTCCTCCTCGGCTACCTCTTCTACGCCGGCCTCTTCCTGGCCATGGGCAGCGTCTGCAACACCCTCAAGGAAGCCCAGAACCTCATGGGGCCGGTGATGCTGGTCCTCTTCGTGCCCCTCATCACCATGGTCTTCATCGCCAAGGACCCGAACGGGACCCTGGCCACGATCCTCTCCTGGATCCCCCTGTACACGCCCTTCGTGATGATGAACCGGGCGGCGGCGGACCCGCCCCGCTTCGACCTGATCGGCACCGTGGTCCTGATGGTCGTCTCCTCGGCGGCGGCGCTGTGGATGTCCGGCAAGGTCTTCCGCATCGGCATCCTCCGCACCGGCCAGCCGCCGAGGCTCCTGGAGCTGCTGCGCTGGCTGCGCCAGTCCGACTAGCCTTCCAAGCGGATCCGGGGCCGCCGGGCCGGGTCCGGCGGCGGCGGCCGCCGGCCGGCGGCCCGGGCCGCCACCAGGGGGGCGAAGAAGGCCTCCAGCTCCGCCAGGAAGGCGGGCAGGTCCAGGCCCAGGGTTCCGGGCGCGAAGCCGGCGAGGAGGCGCCGGCCGGTCCGCCACAGCTTGTGGGCGCCGGCCGGGTTGCCCCGTTCCCAGTGCATGGCGGCCACGGCGCACTGGATGAGGCCCTTGTAGAGGTCGGCCTGGCGGCCGCCCATCTGCAGCCAGCGTTCCTCCCAGGCCTCGTGGGCGTCGTACCAGCGGCCCGCGTTGAAGAGGCGCACGCCCTCCAGGAACTCGGGGGGGGGAGAAGGGTCGCTCAAGGGCCGTCGTCGCCTCCGCCCAGGTGCTCCAGGGCGCCGTCCAGGGCCGCGTCCTCCTCCTCGGGCTCCGCCAGGGGGTCCTGCCACATCTCCAACCAGCGCTGGCGGATGCTCTTGTCCGGGATCTCGGGCTCCTTCGCCAGGACCTTCACCTTCTTCCGGTTGTCGTTCCACCAGCGGATCCAGGCCAGCATCTCCGGGCCCTGGTCCTCGCCCGTGAGGACGAACATGGCCACCCGGATCTCGGCCATGTAGGGGTTGCGGCCCTTGCGCCCGCCGCTCTGGGTGAGGAGGGCCATCAGGGCCTCCACCGCCTTGCGGTCCCGGATCCGCCCCAGGGCCAGGACCCGCATCCTCGCTACATCCTGCTCGACCCGGTTGCGGCTCACCCGCAAGCCGTCGGTGAGGGGCTTCAGGGCCTTCACATCCCCCTTCTGGCCCAGGGCCAGGTACCACTCCCGGGCGAAGTCCGGGTCCTCCATGAGCTTCTTCTTCCGGGCGAGGCCGAGGAGGGCCTTCAGGGCCTCGGGATGGGGGTTGAAGCGCAGGGCCTGGAGGGCACCCTCCCGGACCGACGGGTCGGCGTGCTCCACGCCCCGGGCCACGGCCTTGACCACCGCCCGGTCGGCGATCCGGC
Organism: uncultured Planctomycetales bacterium; assembly: GCA_964389745.1. GTDB lineage: Bacteria > Planctomycetota > UBA1135 > UBA1135 > UBA1135 > CAYMFV01. The sequence goes on from CAYMFV010000248.1 coordinate 4,088, forward strand.
CGAGCTCCTCCAGCTCCAGGAGGGCATCGTCGGGGGACCCTTCCTTGAGGACCTCCCGCAGCCGGCGGGCGGCGGCGGCCGGATCCACGGTCGCCTCCGTCGGCGGCTCCTGGCAGACCGGGGCGGGGCATCCAGGGGGGGCCGGCAGCAGGGCCAGGAGGACGGCGGCGACGGGCATGCCTCCAGTGTGCCTCGCAAACCCGGGTCTGCCCAGGCCCCTGGGCGCCCGGCTATAAGGAGCGGCCCATGCCCGGGACCACCCCCTTCCACGCCCGCACCGCCGAGCTGTGCAGCTCCTGGTGCTGGAAGGAGTGGGCCGGGCTCCTGGCGGTGTGCCGCTACGGCGACTCCCTGCTGGCGGAGTACTACGCCGTGCGCCACGCCGCCGGCCTCCTGGACGTCAGCCCCCTCTGCAAGTACCGGGTCGAGGGGCCGGACGCCGCCGCCTTCCTGGCCCGGGTCGTGACCCGGGACGCCACCCGCCTGCGCCCCGGCCGGGCCGGCTACACCGCCTGGTGCGACGCCCGGGGCTGGATGCGGGAGGACGGCACCCTCCTGCGCCTGGCCGAGGACCGCTTCCGGGTGACCGCCAACGGTCCCTCCCTGGCCTGGCTCCAGGCCCACGCCCGGGGCTTCGCGGTGGAGGTGGCGGACGAGTCCACCGCGGTGGCGGCCCTGGCCCTCCAGGGGCCGGCCTCCCGGGCCATCCTCGCCGCCTGCGCCGGGGAGGAGGCCGCCCGCCTGCCCTTCTTCGGTCTCTGTCGGGCCACCGTCGCCGGCGTCCCGGTGGAGGTCTCCCGGACCGGCTAC
>CAYMFV010000249.1:0-4871 GCA_964389745.1 uncultured Planctomycetales bacterium
GGACCGCGGGCTCGAGACTGGCCCGGCGCCGGGCCTGTTCCAGGGTGTCGGTGGTAAGCACGCCGAAGGCGACGGGGAGGGAACGGTCCAGGGCCACCCGGGTCAGGCCCCGGGCGCACTCCCGGGCGACGAAGTCGAAGTGGGGGGTCTCGCCCCGGATGACCGCACCCAGAGCGACGACGGCGTGGAAGCGGCCGCTGGCGGCCAGGCGGTCACAGCCCAGGGGCAGCTCGAAAGCGCCGGGCACCCAGACGACGGTCACGTCGTCCCGGGCCACGCCGGCGGCCTCCAGGGCGTGCAGGCAGCCCTCCAGAAGGGCGCCGGTCACGTCCCGGTTGAAGGCGGCCACCGCCACCGCGATGCGGCGACCGCGACCGTCGGGAGCTTCCTCAAACACCGTGGCCATGTTCGGGCAGGACAGGGGGCGGATTGTCCCCGCCCGCGGCCCGGCTGGCAAGGGCCGATCCCCGGCCCAGGAGACGGCCGCCGATCTCCCGGCTCAGGACCCGGCCAAGGTCCTGGAGGAGGCTGTAGAGGAGTGGCACCACCCACAGGGTGAAGAAGGTGCTGAAGGCGAGGCCGCCGGAGACGCCGATGGCCAGCCCCTGGAAGGAGATACCGTTGCCGTCGGGCCGGGACAGGGCGATGGGCAGCAGCCCGCAGATGGTGGTCACGGCGGTCATCACCACCGGCCGCAGCCGGTCGGCCACCGCCTGGCGGACGGCCGCCTCCCGGCCCAGGCCCCCGGCCTCCAGGTGCAGGATCCGGTCCACCAGGACGATGCCGTTGTTCACCACCACGCCGGCCAGGACGATCATGCCGATCATGCCGACCCGGTCGATGGCCTCGCCGGTGAGACGGAAGGTCCAGAAGGCCCCGGTGACGGCAAAGGCGATGGTGATCAGCACGCTGAAGGGCAGGATCAGGGACTCGAAGAGCAGGCCCATCAGGAGGAAGACCAGGGCCACAGCCAGGAGCATGGCCTGGCGCAGCTCGGCCACGTCCGCCATGAAGTCCTCCAGGCCGCCCCCCTCCTCCCAGCGGTAGCCCTCGGGCATGGGCACCGACTCCATGAGCCCGGCCAGGGCGGCGGCGCTGCGCTTCAGGTCCCGGTCCCGGGGCTTGACGCCCACCACCTCCAGGGTGCGGCCGTTGCGCCGCTGGATGCGGCCCGGTCCCTGGGCGTGTTCGAAGGTGGCGAAGTTGGCCAGGGGCAGGGCCTGGCCGCCCCGGAAGCCGGCGACCCCGAGCTGGCGCAGGCGGCCGGCGTCGGGCTCCTCGGGCTCGTCGAACTCCATGATGATGGGCACATCGCCCCGGGGGGTCTGGAAGCGGGACACCATCAGCCCCCGGAGGGCCCACTCGATGACCCCCAGGACCTGGGTGCTGGTGGCGCCGGCGCGCTGCAGTCGCTCCCGATCCAGGAGGACCCGGATCTCCCGGCGCGGATCCTCGGGCTCCGCCACCTCCCGGAACTCGGGCCGCTCCCGGGCCCGGCGCCGGACCTCGGCGGCCAGGCGGGCGACCTCCTGGCTGTCCGGTCCGGAGATCAGCACCCGCAGCCACTCGCCGCTGTCCTCGCTGCGTTCCTGGAAGCGGTCCTCGAAGCGGTAGCGGATGCCCGGCCGCCGGGGCAGGCGCTCCTGGAGCAGGTCCCGGATCCGCCGCTCCTCCTCCGGAGCCGGTCGCAGCTCGTGCCAGAGGAAGAGCTGTCCGCCCTGCCGGTTGAAGGCGACGCCGAAGTCGGGATTCCCGATCTCCTCCAGGAGCCCGTCCTGGATCGCCGCCTCGATACCCTGGACCTCGGTCAGGGCCCGCTCCAGGGTGATGCTGGCGTCGAACTCGAAGCCGATCTCCATCTGCCCGCCCCCCCCCGCCTGGTCGCTCAGCTTGCTGCCGCTGCTGGCCCAGGAACCCGACACCAGGACGAGGAGCGCCAGGGTCGCGGCCCGGAAGCGTCGGCGCACCGCCCAGGCCGCCAGCCGGGGCATGGCCCGGGCTGGCAGTCCCAGCAGGGCAGTCAGGCGGCCGGCCGGGGGCACGGTGTCCCCGCCGCGGCGGTGCAGGTGGCGGCTGGCCACGGGCACGATCACCACCGCCAGGAGGAGGGCGGCCAGCAGGGCGACGCACAAGGGCAGGCCGATGGAGGAGGTCATCAGCCGGATGTTCCGGTCCTCGGCCATGAAGATCATGGGCAGGAAGACCACCACGCTGGTCAGGGTGGCGGTCACCACCGGCAGCATCATCTCCGCCGGTCCCCGGACGCAGGCCTGCTCCAGGCTGTCGCCCCGCTCCCGGCGCTGCAGGATCGCCTCCACGATCACCACCGCGTTGTCCACCAGCATGCCGATGGAGATGGTGATCCCCATGATGGTCAGGAGGTTGAAGCTGCGACCGGTGAAGTACAGCCAGGTGAGGGTCATCAGGACCGAGAAGGGGATGGAGACGGCGATCAGCAGCGTGTAGCGCAGGCGGCGCAGGAACAGGAAGAGGACCGCGCAGGCGATCAGCCCGCCTACCGCCGCGTCTCGGATCAGCCCGCTCAGGGACTGGGCGATCATCTCGCCCTGATCGAAGAAGACGTCGTAGTGGAAGCGGCCCAGGATCGGGTCGGCCGGCAGCTCCTCCTCGACGACCTGGCGGACCCGCTGGCAGACTTCGAAGGTGTTGGCCGCCGTCTCCTTGGTGATGGCCATGCCCAGGGCCGCCCGGCCGTTCACCCGGAACAGGGAGTCGGGAGTGCTGCGCACCGCCACCACCCGGCCGATGTCCCGGATGCGCAGGCCCGGGCGCACCGGCAGGGCCTCGATCTCCTCCAGGCTGCGGAAGCGGCCGTCCACCCGGATGATGGCCCGGGTGCCGGCATCGTCCAGGTCGCCCACCGGGACGGAGAGGTTGTCCGCCTGGAGGCGCTGGATGAGGGCGCCCACGTCCACCCGATTCGCCCGGACCCGGTTCTCGTCCAGGAGGATGCGCACCGAGCGGGGCTCCAGGCCCTCCATGGAGACCGTGGCCACGCCGTCGATGGCCTCCAGGCGGGGCTGGAGGACCTCGGCGAAGATCTCCTGGGCCTCGTCCCGCTCGGCCTCGGTGTAGAGCACGCCGCACCACATGACCGGGATCTCGTCCATGCTCATGCGGCGCAGGAAGAGCCGGTCCACCTCCCGGGGGAGGCGGGGCCGGACCCGTTCCACCCGGTCGGCGACCTCGGCGTAGGCCTCGTCCATGTCCCGGTTGCCCGGGAAGGCCACCACCACGGTGCCCGAGCCCTCCGCCGAGACCGAGAAGACCTCCTGGACCCCGGCGATGCCCCGGAGCTCCTCCTCCAGGGGCCGCACCACCCGCTGCTCCACCTCCTCCGGGTTGGCGCCGGGCCAGGGCGCGGTGACGCTCACATGGGAGGAGCTGAAGCCCGCCGGCAGGAGCTCGATGGGGATCCGGGAGGCGGCGATGACGCTCATCCCGGCCAGGGCCAGGACCAGCATCAGCACCGCCACCGGCCGGCTGATCAGGAGGCGGAAGAAGCGCTCCAGAGGGGAGTCAGGCGGCGCTGCCACGGCGGCTGCGGGCCGGGACCAGCAGGCGGTAGCCGACCGGGATCACGATCAGGGTGAGGAGGGTGGAGGCCGTCAGGCCGGAGATCACCACCATGGCCATGGGGGCCCGGAGCTCGGTGCCCTCGGCGCCGCCCAGGCCGCCGAGGCCGGGCACGCCCGCCAGCCAGCCGGTCAGGGGCAGCATGCCCAGGACGGTGGTCGTGGTGGTCATCAGGATCGGCCGCAGGCGCGTGCCACCGGCCTCGACGATGGCCTCTTCCAGGGGCAGGCCCGCGGCCCGGTTGCGGTTGATCCGGTCCACCAGGACGATGGCGTTGTTCACCACGATACCGGCCAGGACCACCGCCCCCAGGAGCGCCACCACCGAGACGGGGGTGCCGGTGACGGCCAGGGCGAAGACCGCGCCGACGCCGGCCAGGGGCACCGAGAAGAGGATCAGGAAAGGTTGGAGCAGGGACTCGAACTGGGCGGCCATGACCGCGTAGACCAGGAAGACCGCCAAGCCGAGGGCGAAGCCCAGGGAGCCCAGGGCCTCGTCCATCTCTCGCTTCTGCCCGCCCACCTGGACCCGGATCCCCGGGGGCAGGGACAGGGTCACCAGGCGCTCCTGGACACGGTCGGTGATGCCGCCGAGGTCCAGCAGGGAGGCCAGGGAGGCGGTGACCACCGCCGCCCGGCGGCTGCCGATGTGGCGGATCTCGCCGGGGCCGTCGGCCACCACCAGCTCGGCCACCGCCCCCAGGGGCAGGGGCCGCTCCGCCCCCGGGTTCACCGGCAGGTCCCGGAGCTGGCGCACGTGCCGCATCCGGGAGAGGTCGGCCCGGACCCGGATGTCCAGGCGCTCGTCCACGTCCGGGAAGGTGGAGGAGATTTCGCCCTCCACCGCAAGGCGCAGGCGGTTCGCCACCTCCGAGAGCTGCAGGCCGTGCCGGGCCAGGCGCTCCCGGTCCAGGATCACCCGGACCTCCGGGTTGCCCCGCCGGACGCTGGAGCGCAGGTCCAGGACGCCGGGCACGCCCTGGAGGGCCTCCTGCACCTGCCGGGCCGCGGCGGCGATGTCCGGCAGGTCCTCGCCCAGGATCTCCACCTCCAGGGGGGCGTTCAGGGCCAGGAGGGTCGGCCGGCGGAGGTCGAAACGGGCCAGGGCCGGCCCCGCCGCCAGGATGCTCCGCACCTCGGCCTCGACCCGCTGCTCCCCCCGCCGGGCCCCGGGCCCCCGGCCGGCCCCGCCGGTGGCCGCCTTCCCTGCTGCGCAACCGCGCCCCGCGCCGACGACGGGCGGGTGGAGCCGCGTGGGGGGCGGGACAGCCAGCG
>CAYMFV010000250.1:0-4862 GCA_964389745.1 uncultured Planctomycetales bacterium
CTATGTGATATTCGGCGCGACCGGTAATCTGTCGCGGATCAAGTTGATACCGGCGCTTTATCACCTCGACGCCGCCGGGCACCTGCCGGAAGGCCTGAAGGTTGTCGGTTTCGGCCGCAGAGACTGGGATGACGATGCCTGGCGCACCCAGGTACGTGGCTGGTTGAAAGATGCCGAGCCGGAGATGCTGGAGCGTTTTCTGGGACGGCGTGTCTTTCGATGTGGTGAGGCGGCCGGGCAGCCGGGGGCCGGCGCGCGTGACCCCCCCCGGGCGCCCGCCCGGGCCAGGCGGGCGGGCTGGACACCCGGCTCGGCGGCGGCGCGGAGGGGATAGGCCCCCCCCCGCAGCACGTTGCCGGCCAGCAGCCAGCGCAGGACCCGGTCCCAGAGCTCCTGGCGGGCGTCCACGGTCCGGTGGCGGTGGGCGCCCAGGGCCAGGGCCTGTTCCCGGAGGGCCCGGTGTCCGGCCGCGTCCAGGCCGCCGCAGTCCACGTGCAGGGTCGTGACCTCGTGCCCCTCGGCGGCGAAGCGGGCCGCCAGCCAGGAGGTGTCGAGGCCACCGGAGAAGGCGAGGAGGATGCGCATGGGGCTGCGGGTCGGGCCCGGCCAGCGGGCTTCAGAGGAGGCTGCGGACCCTCTGGACCAGGCGCCGGCCGGCGGTGCGGGAGGCGACGGCGGCGAGGATGGTGTCGTCCCCGGCCACCGTGCCCACGAGGCCGGGCAGCTCCTCGGCCTCCAGGGCCCGGGCGATGGCGCTGGCGGCGCCGGGCTCGCAGCGGACCACCACCAGGTGGGGCCCGGCCGGGGCGGCGTCCCGGAGGAGGGCGTGGATGGCCTCGAGGGGCGTGACCCGGTCCTGGTCGAGGAGGACGTAGACCCCGTCGCGCTTGGCGGCGGGCAGGGCCCGGAGGTCCCGGGACAGCACCGGCTGGCTCACCGGGAAGCCCTCCCGGGCCAGGCTGTGGCGCAGCTCCTCCTGGCTGCGGAACTCCCCCGCGGCCAGGAGGCGCCGGATGGCGGCCTGTCGATCGGTGCTCCGGGACACGGGGGGAGAGCATAGCTATTCGTCAAGACCGGTCAATAGCGAATCTTTATGCGCAAAGGCCCGGTCCCTATGCGCATTCCCGGGTGTCACCGCGGCCCTATCATGGCCGCGTGCGGTGCCTGGTCGACGTTCTCCGATGACAGACAGCCAGGAGCTCCGGCGCTCCCAGGAGGCCCTGGAACGCTCCAGCGCCCTTCTCCAGGCCATCCTGGAGAGCCCCCGGGACCTTGTCGTCTTCGCCCTGGACCGGGAGTACCGCTACCTGGTCTTCAACCGCAACCATGCCCGGACCATGCGTCGCATCTGGGGCGTGGACATCGAGCTCGGTCGGTGCATGCTCGACTACATCGGCCGGGAGGACGACCGGCAGCGGGCCCGGGCCAACTTCGACCGGGCCCTGGCCGGGGAGCACTTCACCCTGGTCGAGGAGTACGGCGACGAGCGCCTCTCCCGGCGGATCTACGAGGACGTCTACAGCCCGATCGTCGCCCCCGACGGCCGGGTCCTGGGCCTGACCCTGTTCCTCACCGACGTCACCGAGCAGCGCCGGGCGGCGGAGGAGCTGGAACGCTACCGGGACCACCTGGAGGAGCTCGTCGCCGAGCGGACCTCGGCCCTGGCGTCCCTGAACGCCTCCCTCCAGCGCAGCGAGGAGCGCTACCGGAACCTGGTCGAGCATGCCCCGGTGGCCATCTTCGTCCACCGCCACGGCCGCTTCCTCTACGCCAACCCGGCGGCCTGCCGCGTCCACGGCGCGGCGGAGGACCTGGACCTGACCGCCTATTGCCTGCAGGACTTCCTGCTCCCGGAGAGCGTCACCCCCGAGCTCCGGGAAGCCCTGGAGCGGGAGCCGGAGGAGGTGGGCACCCGTCGCTACGGGCCGCTGACCATCCGCCGCCTGGACGGGGAGCTGCGCAGCCTGGAGGTGACCAGCCTGGCGGTGGATTTCGAGGGGGAGTCGGCCCGCCTGGTCTTGTGCCTGGACGTCACCGAGCGCCTCCGGGCCGAGCGGGAGCGCCAGGAGGTGGAGGAACAGCTCCGCCACACCCAGAAGCTGGAGAGTCTCGGCGTCCTGGCCGGGGGCATCGCCCACGACTTCAACAACCTCCTGGTGGCGATCCTGGGCAATGCCGACCTGGCCCTGGAGGACCTGGAGGGGCGGGCCCCGGCCCGGCCCCTGGTCGAGCAGATCCGCCAGGCCGCCCTCCGGGCCGCCGACCTCACCCACCAGCTCCTGGCCTACAGCGGCCGGGGGCGTTTCCAGGTCCAGGCCCTGGACCTGAACGAGCTGGTACGGGAGATGGCCTCCCTGCTCCGGGTCTCGGTGAGCCACCGGGCCCACATGCGCTTCGAGCTGGCGGCCGAGCTGCCGGCGGTCGAGGGCGACGCCGCCCAGCTCCGCCAGGTGGTCATGAACCTGATCACCAACGCCTCCGACGCCGTGGACTCTGGGGGGGGGGAGGTCATCCTCCGGACCGGCCTGGCCTGGGTGGGCGAGGAGGACCTGCGCCGGACCATCGCCGCCGAGGAGGCCCGGCCCGGCTACCACGTCGTCCTGGAGGTGGCGGACACCGGGCCGGGCATGGACACCGAGACCCGGGCCCGGATCTTCGATCCCTTCTTCACCACCAAGTTCACCGGCCGGGGGCTGGGCCTGGCGGCGGTGCTGGGCATCGTCCGGGGGCACCGGGGCGCCATCTGCGTGGACACCGCGCCCGGCGCCGGCACCACCTTCCGCATCCACCTGCCCGTCACGAAGGATGCCGCCGAGGCCAGCCTCTGCCGGAGCGCTGCCCTGGATCCTGCCTGGCAGGGCGCCGGGACCGTCCTGGTGGTCGACGACGAGCCCCAGGTCCGGACCCTCGCCCGGCGCATGCTCGAGCGCCACGGCTTCCAGGTGCACACCGCCACCGACGGCCGGGAGGCCCTGGAGGTGGCCGCCACCCGGGCCGGGGAGCTGGTCCTGGTCCTCCTGGACCTGACCATGCCGGGCATGGACGGCTACTCGGTCCTCCGGGAGCTCCACGCCGTGCACCCCTCCCTGCCGGTGATCCTGTGCAGCGGCTACAGCGAGGAGGAGCTGCGCCGGGGCTCCGGGGGCCTGGCCGCGGGCTTCCTGCACAAGCCCTTCCGCCTCGAGGAGCTCCTCGGCCGGGTCCAGGGCGTCCTCCGGGAGCGCCGGGCCCCGGAACCGGGCAGCGCCTAGGAGAAGGCCCGTTCCAGGCTGTGGCGGCCGGTGGCGGCGGCGCCGCAGGCGGCGAGTTCCTCGCTCCGGGGCTCGGGGCCGCGCTCGTCGACGATCTCGTAGTGCATGTTCCGGCGCCGGGGGACGAAGCCGGCCGCCCGGATCTGGCGCTCGATCTCCTCCAGGCCGACCAGCTCGCTGCAGCCCGCCGAGGAGACCACGTTCTCCTCGAGCATGGCGCTGCCGAAGTCGTTGCAGCCCAGGCGCAGGGCCAGCGCGGCCGCGTCGGCGCCCTGGGTGACGAAGGAGGCCTGGAGGTTGGCGAAGTTGTCCAGGAAGACGCGGGCCAGGGCCGTGGTCCGGAAGTACTCGGCGTGGCCCGCCTTGCGCCAGCCTCGGGCCAGGAGATCCCTCCCCAGGGGGTTGTCGCCGGGCTGGAAGGTCCAGCCGATGAAGGCGGTGAAGCCGCCGGTCTCGTCCTGGAGGTCCCGGAGGCGCTGCAGGTGCTCGATGCGCTCGGCCACGGTCTCGACGTGCCCGAACATCATCGTTGCCGTGGTCCGCAGGCCCTCCTCGTGGGCCTCCCGCATCACCTGCAGCCAGGTGCCGGTGTCGGTCTTCTTCGGGGCGATCTCCCGGCGCACCCGCTCCACCAGGATCTCCGCCCCCCCCCCGGGGATGGAGTCCATGCCGGCGGCCTGCAGCCGGCGGATGACCTCCCGGGTCGGGATCTTCGAGATCCGGGCCAGGTGGTGGATCTCCGGCGGGCTCATGGCATGGAGGTGCAGCTCGGGCCAGCGCTCCTTGATGGCGCGGAACAGGTCCTCGAACCAGTCCACCTTCAGGTAGGGGTGGTGGCCTCCCTGCATGAGCACCTGCACCCCGCCCACGTCCACCGTCTCCTGGATCTTGCGGAACAGCACCTCCCGGTCCAGGACGTAGGCTCGCTCCCGGTCGTCCGGCCGGGCGTAGAAGGCGCAGAAGCCGCAGTCGGTGATGCAGACGTTGGTGGGGTTGATGTTCCGGTCGATGATGTAGGTCACCACCGGCCGGGGATGCTTCCGCCAGCGGATCTCGTCGGCCAGGAAGGCCAGGGTGGCGAGGTCGGCCTCCTGGTGGAGGCGCAGGGCCTCCTCCGAGCCGATGCGCTCCCCGTCCAGGACCCGCCCGACGATGCTCTCCAGGGCCGCGGCCATCTCTTCATTCTAGGACCGGAGAGGGCCCTTCCCAGGCCGGCAGCTCCTGCCAGCGGCCCCGGCCGGCCTGCAGGGCGGCGGCCACCTCCAGGACGTGCAGGGCCAGCTCCGCCGAGGCCCGGTGCGGGCGGCCCCGGCCCAGGGCACGGGCCAGGTCCCGGACGCCCAGGCCCCGCTGGTCCGGGGGCTCGGGCGCTGGCACCGGCACCTCCCGCCAGCGCCCGTCGGCACCGGCCCGGCGCAGGGGTCCGCCGTAGCCGTTCGGGTCGGGGAGGGACAGGGAGCCCTCGCTGCCGTGGATCTCCAGGGCCGGAAGGCGGGAGCGACAGACGTCGAAGGAGTAGAGGACCGTGGCCAGCACCCCGCCGGTCAGCTCCAGGACCCCGGCGGCGGTGGTCGGCACCGCCGGCACCAGCGCGCTGCCGTCGGGCAGGCG
>CAYMFV010000251.1:0-4840 GCA_964389745.1 uncultured Planctomycetales bacterium
CGCGGCCCCTCCTGGAGCGAGCCGCTGGCGGCGACGCCGTGGCCCGCCGGGCCCTGATCCTGCTGGCCGGCAGCGCCCCTGACCTCCTGGAAGGGGCGGCCGGCAGCACGGGCGCCCTCCAGGCCGAGGCCCGCCGGGCCAGGACGGCCGCCGCAGCCCTGCCCTGAGCGCCGGCGGCCGCCTGCCTGCCCGGCCGGGGCGTCAGGGCCGGAGGCGCTGCAGGGTCCGGGGGAAGGGGATGCACTCCCGGACGTGCTCGATGCCCGCCAGCCAGGCCAGGGTCCGCTCCAGGCCGATGCCGAAGCCGGCATGGGGCACGCTGCCGTAGCGGCGCAGGTCCAGGTACCAGGCGAAGGGCTCCTCCTCGAGGCCGTGCTCCCGGATGCGCCGGCGCAGGGTTTCGAGGTCGTCCTCCCGGACCGAGCCGCCGACGATCTCCCCGGCGCCGGGGGCAATGATGTCCACCCCCAGGACCACGTCCTCGTCCCCCGGATCCCGCTTCATGTAGAAGGCCTTCACCGCCGCTGGCCAGTGGGTGACCATCACCGGCAGCCCGAAGTGCTCGCCCAGGGCGGTCTCGTCCGGGGCCCCGAAGTCGTCCCCCGGGGTGAAGGTGGAGTCCAGCCGCCCCTCGGCCCGCCAGCGGACCAGGAGCTCGGCGGCCTCGGCGTAGCGAATGCACGGGAAGGGCGCATCCCAGGCCTCGAGCACCGCCGGATCCCGGCCCAGGTCCTGGAGCTCGGCCCGGCGCCGTTCCAGGAGGCGCCGGATGGTGAAACGCAGCAGGCCCTCGGCCAGGGTGCAGACCTCGTCCAGGCCGGCGAAGGCCATCTCCGGCTCCAGCATCCAGAACTCGGTGAGGTGGCGCCGGGTCTTGGACTTCTCGGCCCGGAAGGTGGGGCCGAAGCAGTACACCCGGCCCAGGGCCATGGCCGTGGCCTCGGCATAGAGCTGGCCCGACTGGGTCAGGTAGGCCTGCTCGCCGAAGTAGTCCACCGCGAAGAGGGTGCTCGTGCCCTCGCAGGCGTTGGGGGTGAACATCGGCGAGTCCATGCAGAAGAAGCCCTGCCCGTCCAGGAACTCCCGGAAGGCCCGGATGACCTCGTGGCGCAGGCGCATCAGGGCCATCTGCCGGCGGCTGCGCAGCCACAGGTGCCGGTGGTCCAGGAGGAAGCCCGGTCCGTGCTCCTTGGGCGTGATGGGGTAGGGCTCGGCCACCTGCACGATCCGGACCCGGGCCACCCGCAGCTCCGCCCCCCCCGGTGCCCGGGGATCCAGGCGCACCTCCCCCACCACCTCCAGGGAGCTCTCCCGGGTCAGCTCCTTGACGGCGGCGAAGTCCTCGGGGGAGACCTCGTCCCGGAGGACCACGCACTGGCAGATGCCGCTGCCGTCCCGGAGGAGGACGAACTGGAGGCGGCCCTTGGCCCGGTGGTGGTAGAGCCAGCCGCGCAGGCGCACGGTCCGGCCCTCCCAGGCAGAGAGCTCGGCGACCCGGACGTCGGGGGGGGGGAGATCACTCATCGGGGCGGCGGGATCAGGGAAAGGCCTCGTAGCCAGGCTCGAGCTGCACCTCGGTGACCGCACCGTCCTCGAGGACGACGGTGCCCTGGATCCGGGTGCCGTTGCGCACCGCCTCCACGGGGATCCGGCAGCTCCCGGGCCCCGCCTCGGGCTCCGCCAGGAACCGGGGCGAGTGGCAGCCCCGTTCCAGGAGGGCCGCCACCACCCGGGCCCGGAGCTGGACCCCCGAGCCGGGGGCCAGGGCGTCCAGGCGCTCCGCCAGGCCCTGGAGCTCGGCCTGGAGCCTGGCCAGCTCCCGGCCGAGGGCGGCCAGCCCCTCCTCCAGCCGGGCCAGGCTCCCAGCCTGGTCCCGCCCCGCGCCGGCGACGTCCTCCTGGCCGGCCCGGAGGCCGTCGGCGGCCGCCGCAAGCCGGGCCTGGCCCTGGCGGAGATCCACCAGGACGGCGGCAAGCTCCGCCCTGGCCGCCTCCCCGCTGCCTCCGTCCTCTGGGGCCTCGGCGGCCTCCCGGAGCCGCCGGTCGACGATCTCCATCGCCTCCTGGAGGCGGCGCAGCCGGAGGAGGAGCACCACCACCAGGGCGAGAACGACGAGGACCAGGAGCAGGGTCATGGCAGGCCGGGCGACGGGAGGCCGGCAGGATAGCGAGGCCGGTACCGCCTAGGATGGCCTGGCCCATGCGCTCCCGGATCCTCCTGGCGGCCCTCTTCCTCCTGGTCGGGGTCCCCCTCCTCCTGGCTCCCGCCGACCGGGCCACCCTGGAGGGCCTGGCCCTACGCCAGATCCTCGGCGGCGAGGACGGGCTCCTGGCGGCCCTCCAGAAGGCCCGGGAGGAAGGGCCGGCCCATCCCCTCGATCCCCGCCGCCGGGCGGGCCTCCTGCGCCTCGCCTGGCCACTGGCGGCTCCCGGCGAGCTCCCGGAGCATCTGGACGCGGTCCGCAGCGCCCTGCGCGTGCCCGAGGTGCAGATCGTGGAGGGGGGGGAGCTCCTGGAGGCCCCCCTCCCGGGCCTGGACGGACCGGAGGCCCTGGAGCTCCGGGTGGCCGTGTCCCCGGAAGGGGATGCCATCCGCCTGCTGGATGTCGGCGGCGCCCCCGTCCTCCTGGCTCCTGGGGGGGGGGAGGCCCGCGCCCGCCTGGGCAACCGCTGGTCCCTGCTCCCCCCCCTCTGTGCCATCTTCCTGGCCTTTCTCCTGCGGCGCACCGTGCCGGCCCTGCTCCTCGGCGTCCTCCTCGGCACCGGGCTGCTGGCCACCGCCGGCGGCGCCAGCCTCCTGGCGGCGCCATGGGTGTACGTGACCGACATCCTGCTGCCCCGGATCCTGACCGACGCCTTCCGCCTCTACATCCTCGGTTTCGTCCTGCTCCTCTCGGCCACCGTGGCCGTGGTCACCCGCATGGGCGGCATTGAGGGCATGGTGCGCGCCCTGGTCCGCTTCGCCCGGACACCCCGCAGCGCCCAGGGGGTGGCCATGACCCTGGGCCTCGGCATCTTCTTCGACGACTACGCCAACACCATCGTGGTCGGCAACAGCGCCGCGCCGCTCTTCGATCGCCTGAAGGTGAGCCGGGCGCGCCTGGCCTACATCGTCGACAGCACCGCCGCGCCGGTGGCCGGCCTGGCCATGCTCTCCACCTGGGTCGCCTACGAGGTGAGCACCTACGCCAGCCAGCTCCCCACCATCGGCCTGCCCGAGAGCGCCGGCTACGCCATCTTCCTGGACACCCTCCCCTACCGCTTCTACTGCTTCCTGGCCCTGGCCCTGGTCGCCCTGACGATCTTCATGGGCCGGGACGTCGGGCCGATGCTGGCAGCGGAGCGCCGGGCCCGCCGGGGCGAGGACACGGGCACCCTGCGCCTCCGGGGGCGGGCCGCCGAGGTGGCTCCTGGCGTCCCGCCCCGGGCCTGGAACGGCGTGCTGCCCATCTTCCTCCTGGTGGCCGTCACCGCCCTTCTCATCTGGCGGTACGGCGCCCGGGCCCTGACGGCGGCGGCCGCCGCCGGCGACGACGAGGCCACCGCCGCCCTGGCCGCCGGCGGCGGCACCTGGATCCGGGCGGTCCTGGCCGCCTCGGACAGCACCCGGGCCATCTTCTTCGGCTCGGTGGCGGCACTGGCCTCGGCCGCCCTCCTGGCTCTGGGGCAGCGGCTCCTCCGGCCCCGGGAGGTCCTGGCCACGGCCGTCGCCGGCCTCGGCGGCCTCAAGGACGCCGTCGTCATCCTGATCCTGGCCTGGTCCATCGGCGAGGTCTGCAGCGACCTGGCCACCGCGCCTTACCTGGTGGCCGTGGCCCAGGATCTCATGGCGCCCGCCTGGCTGCCCACGGTGCTCTTCGTCACCTCCTGCTTCGTGGCCTTCGCCACCGGCTCCTCCTGGGCCACCATGGCCATCATGGAGCCGAACGTGGTCCTCCTGGCCCACCGCCTCGGCGCCGGCACCGAGCTCGGCAGCCACGGTCTCCTGGTGCTGTCCATCGGCGCGGTCCTGGAGGGCTCCATCTTCGGCGACCACTGCTCCCCCATCAGCGACACCACGATCCTCTCCTCGGCGGCCTCGGGCTGCGACCACCTGGAGCACGTCCGCACCCAGGCTCCCTACGCCCTGCTCGCCGCCGCCCTGGCCCTGCTCCTGGGCTACGTGCCGGTGGCCGTCCTGGGCGCCTCCCCCTGGCTCTGTCTCGGCCTCTCGATCCTCGCCCTCCTGGTCCTCCTGCGCCTCGCCGGCCGGCGGCCCGAGCCGGCCGCCGGCCCGTCCTAGCGGCCCCGGCGGCGCAGGTGGAGGCTCAGCAGGTACAGCAGCAGGCCGGCAGCCGCCAAGCCGGCCGCCAGATTCCTCCCCCCCCCTGGAGCCGAATCCGGCCAGACCTCCCGCCGCCAGTCCCGGGGCCGGAGGTCCGGAGCGCACTCGAAGCGCAGGCGGGGCATCCCCCACCAGGCCCGCCGCCAGGGCTCCAGGGCCGCCGCCACCGCCGCCATGGCCCGCCGGGGCGGCAGCTCCCGGAAGGGATCCCCGGCCAGGGACAGGACCCCCGGGCCGCCGCCCGGGCGGAAAGCCAGGACCAGGTCGGCGGCCCCCGGCGCGCCGCCCCGGAGGGTCCGGACGCCGGGCAGCAGGGCCGCCAGGGCCGCCTCCCATTCGGCCGCCGCCGTCGCCGGCAGCCGCACCCGGGCGGGCCGGGGCAGGCGCCAGGATCGCCAGCGGGCGCCGTCCTCCGGGGCGGGCAGCTCCGGGTGCAGGAGCAGGAAGCGGCCCGGGCCCCGGGCTCCGGTCAGGTGGACCACGCCCTCCGTGCCCTCCAGGAGCTCCTCCCGGGGCG
>CAYMFV010000252.1:0-4836 GCA_964389745.1 uncultured Planctomycetales bacterium
GCCCGGACCCCACCCACTCCCAGGATGAGCTCCTGGGCCAGGCGCTCCCCGCTGCCGCCGTGGTAGAGCCGGGCTGTCAGGGCCCGGTCGGCCGGCCGGTTGGCCGGGTGCTCGGCGTCCAGGAGGTAGAGGGGCACCCGTCCCACCCGGAGGCGCCAGACCCGGAGGGCGACCTGGCGCCGGCCCAGGGGCACCCGGACCTTGCTCCGGGTGTCCTCCAGGGGTGCCGCCGCCAGGTCCAGGGGGACGTGGAGGACCCGGGTCCGGCCGTCCGGGAGGATCTCCTGGCGGTAGAAGCCCTCCCGCCAGAGGATGCCCACGGCCGCCAGGGGCACGCCCAGGTCGCTGGCCGCCTTGCAGTGGTCCCCGGCCAGGACCCCGAGACCCCCCGAGTACAAGGGCAGGGACTCGTGGATCCCGTACTCCATGCACAGGTAGGCCACCCGCAGGCGACGGCCCGGCCAGCGCCGGCGGAACCAGCCGGGGCCGCGCCCCAGGGTCCGGAGGGCCTTCTCGGCGCCCTGGAGACGGCGGTGGAAGCCCGGATCGGCGGCCAGGGCGGCGAGCCGGGCCGCCGGGAGACGACGCAGCACCGCCAGGGGGCCGTGGCCGCAGGCCTCCCACTCCCCGGGCTCCAGGGAGGCGAAGAGGGCCACGGCCGGGGGGCACCATGTCCAGGCCAGGTTCCCCGCCAGTGTCAGGAGGCGTCCGCGCAGGGCATCGGCGTCCATGGCCGGGCAAGGTAGCGGCGCGCCTCCTTCCGGATCGGCCGGGATTCTCCACCGGCCGGCGGCTTTTCCGGTATCATCTCCCAGGATTGAACGCCGCCCCCGCCTCTGGCAGGGTGGCACCGTCGGCCGACTGCGTTCCTGCCCGAGAGACGCCCGGTTCGAATCGTCAGTCTCTCGGGTGAGTTAGGAACATGAACATCTACGTGGGGAACCTCCCCTTCAACGTCGGCCAGGAGCACCTCGAGGCCCTGTTCGGTCAGTACGGCACCGTGCACTCGGCCGCCGTCATCCTGGATCGCGAGACCGGCCGCTCCCGCGGCTTCGGCTTCGTGGAGATGAGCGACAGCGACGGCCAGCAGGCCATCGCCGCCCTGAACGGCCACCAGCTCGACGGCCGCACCCTCACCGTCAACGAGGCCAAGCCCCGCGAGCCCCGCCAAGGTGGCGGTGGTGGTGGCGGCGGCCGGCCCCAAAGGGACCGCCGGGACCGCTGGTAGGTCTTTCGACGGCAACAGTACGCAGGCGCCGTCGGGCTTCGGCCCGGCGGCGCTTCGCTTTTCGCCCCAGAGTGCCGCTCCCGGGCTCCGGGTTCAGAGGCGGGAGGCGGCCTCCAGGGCCCGGCGCAGGGCCTGCACGTCCAGCTCCGCCAGGGCCTCCTCCGTGGTGCGCCAGCGCCAGTTGCCCTCGGCCGTCCCCGGGGTGTTCATCCGCCCCCGGCTCCCTAGACCCAGGAGGTCCTGGAGGGGCACCACGGCCAGGGCGGCCGGGGACTTCCAGAGGGCTTCCAGGAGGGCCTCGGCCAGCTCCTCGGCCCGGGCACCCGTGACCTCCCGGGCCCGCTTCCGGGCCTCCGGCGCCAGGGAACGCAGCCAGCCCCGGAGGGTGTCGTTGTCGTGGGTGCCGGTGTAGGCAACACAGTGCTCCGGGTAGTGGGCGGGCAGGTGCGGCGAGTCCTCCTCGTCGAAGGCGAACTGGAGCACCCGCATCCCGGGCAGGCCATAGGTGTCCCGGAGCTGCAGGGCCTCATCGGTCACCGCCCCCAGGTCCTCGGCCACCAGGGGCATGGGCTCGCCCAGGTGGTAGCGGAGGGAACGCAGGAGGGCGTGGCCGGGAGCCGGGAGCCAGGTGCCCCGGCTGGCGTCGGTGGCCCGGCGGGGCACGCCCCAGCCCTGGTGGAAGCCCAGGAAGTGGTCGAGGCGGACCACGTCGCAGAGAGCCAGGACGTGGCCCACCCTGGCGCACCACCAGCGGAAGCCGGTGGAGCGGTGCCGGGGCCAGAAGTAGTGGGGATGGCCCCAGAGCTGTCCCGTGGCGCTGAAGCGGTCGGGGGGCACGCCGGTGACCACGTCGGGGCGCAGGGTGGCCCGCCCCAGGCGGAACAGGGAGGGTTCGGCCCAGACCTCGGCGGCTTCCCGGACCACGTAGAAGGGCAGGTCGCCGAGGAAGCGGACGCCCCGGGCGGCGGCGTGCTCCTGGAGACGCCGCCACTGGCGCCGGAAGGTGAACTGGATCCAGACGTGCAGGGCCGCCTCGGCCGTGAGCTCCCGCCGGGCCTCGGCCAGGGCCTCGGGCCCGCGCCGGCGCAGGGGCACGGGCCAGCGCCACCAGGGCTTGCCCTCGTGGACCTCCTGGAGGGCGGCGAAGAGGCTCCAGTCGAGGACCCAGGCGGCCTGCTCCTCGCGAAAGCTCAGGTAGGCCGGATCGTTCAGCCCACCGCCGACCACGAACTCGGAGAAGGCCCGGCGCAGGCGCTCCTTCCGGAACCGCGTCGTGGCCGCCCAGTCCACCGGCCCGCTGGCCAGCTTCTGGGGCGGCTCCAGGTCCTTCTCCGCGAGCAGTCCCTCCTCGGCCAGGTCCTCCAGGGAGATGAGCCACGGGCTTCCGGCGAAGGAGGAGAGGGCGCTGTAGGGGGAGAAGCCGGCGCCCGGCGGCTCCACCGGCAGGATCTGCCACCAGGAGAAGCCGGCCGCAGCGAGCAGCTCGACGAAGCTCCGGGCTGCCGGCCCCAGGTCGCCGGAGCCATGGGGTCCCGGCAGGGAAGTGAGGTGCAGCAGGACACCGGCCGCCCGGCGAGCTGTGGCGGGATGGGGGGCAGGGGGCATCGGCACACGCAGGGCGGGGATGGTAGCGAGGAAAGGAGGGTCCACTGGAGGAAAGTCCGGTGCCGACCCCGACCCCGGAGCCGGGACCCTCGACCTGGCGGGCTAGAATGCCACCATCAAGGAGCCCGGCCGGGAATGCGTACTCTCCTCCCCCCCACCATCCTCCTGCTCGTCTGCTCGCTTCTCGCCCCCACGCTCCTCGCGGGAGACCTCTACGTCTCCCCCCTGGGCAACGACCTCACCGGGGATGGCAGCGAGGCCAACCCCTGGCGCTCCATCACCCGAGCCATGGGTGCGGCCGCCACCGGCGACCGGATCCTGGTCGCCCCCGGCACCTACGACGCCTTCTCCGGAGAGAGCTTCCCGATCGTCTTCGTCGACGGGGTCCAGGTCCTCGGCCCGGTCCTGGGAACCGCCACGGTGAACGGCGAGAACGTCTTCGTGCCCCTCTTCGTGGTCCTCGACAACCAGTCGACCACGGTCCTGCAGAACCTGCGGATCATCGGCTCCTCGACCCTGGTGGAGGTCTTCGGCAACCCGCTGGACCTCCGGGTGCTGGACTGCGTGCTCCAGGGAGGACGGCGCGCCATCAACCACGAGGCGTCCGGCGGCCCCGCCAGCCTCGTCGTGGAGCGCTGCACCATCCTCGACATCCTCGAGAACGCCATCCACTGGCAGGCGGTGGCCGGCGCCGGCGAGGACCACGTGCTGGTCCTGCGGGACAACAGCATGTCGGCGGCGGCCCTGGCCCTGCACGGTCTCTTCCTCTCGACGGCCCAGGATGTCACGGTCTTCCTCACCCTGGAGAACAACGTCATCTCCAAGTTCGGCACCGGCATCCGCGTGCAGCTCACCGCGGCCAACTCCAACACCAGGGTCACCGGCCTGGTCAGCGGCAACGAGGTGCGCAAGTCGGACCAGACCGGGATCGAGATCGTCGCCTCGGCCGCCGGCACGGTGCCCTCGAGCGCGATCTTCGACCCCGAGCTGCGCTACAACCTGGTTGAGAAGAACGGCCGGCACGGCATCCATGCCCGCATGTCGGCGACGGGGGCGGGCAACACCACGGCCTTCCTCTCCTCGCTCCACGGCAACGTCGTCACCGGGAACACCGCCAGCGGCGTCTTCCTGGCCGAGGACGAGCTGCTCGGTGGCACCTGCACCACCCAGCCGGACCTGGGCGGCGGGAGCCTCGGCTCCCCGGGCGCCAACACCTTCTCCGGGAACGACGACGGCTACTTCTCGGGAGCCGAGTTCGATCTGCGCATCGAGGCCGGAGAGGACATCGCCGCCCGGCGCAACTGGTGGGGCACCCTCTTCCAGAATCTCATCCAGCAGCACATCCTGGACCAGGCGGACGACCCCCTGCGCGGCCGGGTGGACCTGGGCGAGCTGGCCGACATGCCCCTCCAGCTCCGGATGGACGGGGACCGGATCTCGGGCAGCCCGGGCAGCACGGTGCGCCTGCTCGCGGGGCCGGGCACCCGCTTCGTCCCGAAGGCGGGCACTTCCCTCCTCCAGGTGTCGGTGGATGGCACGCTCGCCACCTTCTTCCAGGTGGCGCCGGATGGGGGCTCCATGACCTTCCAGATGCCGGTCCTGCCGGCGCCGCACCGGGTCAACCTGCCGGTGACGGTGACCAACCCGGGCGGGCAGTCGGGCGAGGCCGACCTGCACCTCGCCGGGGACAACCGCGGCGGGGGCTTCTGCTTCATCGCCACGGCGACCTACGGTGACCGGAACGCTCCCCAGGTGCGCCTCCTGCGGGAGTGGCGCGATGAGCACCTCCTGGGCTCTGGTGCCGGTCGTTCCTTCGTCCGCCTCTACTACCGCCTGTCGCCGCCCCTGGCCGCGGCCATCGAGGAGCATCCCTGGCTGCGCCCGCCGGCCAGGGTCCTCCTGGCGCCGGTCGTCCTGGCCGTGGACCTGTGGATGCACGCGCCCTGGGTCTACGCCCTGCTCGTCTTCCTGGCCGCCCGGCGCTGGTGGCGCCGGAAAAGAAC
>CAYMFV010000253.1:0-4824 GCA_964389745.1 uncultured Planctomycetales bacterium
GGACATCGCACCAGTAGGAGAGCAGGTCCAGGCGGCCATCGCCGTCGGCATCGGCCAGCACCGGCATGGGCATGGTCTCCTCGGCGAAGAGCAGCGGCGGGGCGTCGAGGGCCCCGAGGTCCGTGTCCGGGACCAGAAGCTCGGCCAGGGGCTGGCTGCGGAAGGTCAGGCGTCCGCCCAGGAGGTTGCGCTCGGCGCTGGGCCGGCGCCCGTGCTCCGCCCCCACCGGCATCTCGCCGAGGACCTGCTGCTGCCCGCCCACCACCAGGATGCCCTCCGGCATGACCAGGGCCACCTCGTCGACGCCGTCGCCGTCCACGTCGGCCACCGCCGGCCAGCGCGGCAGGGCGTCCTCTCCGGCCAGGTCCAGGAGGAGCGGCGCCCGGGCGAGGCGGCGGATGTTGCCGAAGTAGCCGTCCTGGCGCGGCGACAGGGTCCAGGCACCGTCCCGGGTTGCGAGGAGAAGCTCCACGCCGGCCTCCTCGGGGCGGAACTCCCCCACCCCCCAGCAGACCACGTCCTGCTTGACCTCCACCACCCGGTCCGGGGTGGCGGGCAGGGCGCCGTCAGCCCGGAGGCGGTGGATGCGGATCTCCCGGCCACCGGCATCGAGGTGGACGGCGAGGAGCAGGTCCTGGAGGCCGTCGCCGTCCACGTCCGCCACCGCCAGGTTCAGGACCCGACCCGGGACGGGGATCCGGGAGAGCACCCGGGGCACGACCTGGGCGCCGGCGGCAGGGGCGGCCGCCAGGGCCAGGAGCAGCATCGTCCCGGGCCGCATCATCGCACATCCCCCCCCCCGGAGAAGCCCGGCCCCGAACCCAGGATCGCCTCGCCGGTCTCCCATTCCAGGATGGAAAGGATGGCCCAGCTCTCTTCCTGCCCCTGGCGCTCGTGACGGAAGAGGCTCAGGATGATCAGGTCGCCGATCACCAGGCGCTCCCGGTCCTCCGCCGGGTCGTACTCCCAGGACCAGAGCGGCCAGAGCCGGAAGGCGGTGAGGCGACGCTCCGGCTCCCAGGCCCGGAAGGTGACGGTCCGGGGCTCCTCCCCCGGGGTCTGGACGGTGAGCTCCGCCTCCTCGCCGGGCGCCAGCTCCAGGGCCAGCCAGCGCACCAGGGCGGCCGCCGAACCGGGGTCCCGGCCCCGGAAGGCCAGGACCCGGTCCCCTTCCCGGACGCCGGCCGGGCGCAGGGGGCTGTCCGCGGCCAGGCGGGCCACCACCGGCCAGGGCTCCGGGCCCCGGCCGTCCCGGAAGGCCACCCGGACCTTGACCCGCTCCACTTGGTAGAGGGTGCGCTGGCCGGCGCCGGCCTCCCGGAGGAGCAGGGCGGCCGGGACCTCGAAGACCCGGGTGCCCCGCTGCACCTGGAGGATCACCTCCCGGGGCTCCGCCATGCCCAGGAGGATCGCCTCGAGGCGACCGGGATCGTCCACCCGGATCCCGTCCACCGCCAGGAGCACGTCCCCGGGGCGGAGCCCGGCCCGCTCCGCCGGCGAGCCCGGTGCGACGCTGCGCACCCGGATGCCGGGACGGGCATCCAGCTCCTCCAGGAGCATGGACTCGTTCGCCACCACCTCCAGGCCGAGCCAGGCCCGGCGGGCGGGCAGCTCCTCGACGCTGCCCTGGAGCTCCAGGAGCTCGGCGGGGACGGGCAGGGGCTGCCAGGTGGTGCAGGCCGCTCCGGCGAGGAGGCAGGCGAGGCTGACGAGGTGGTACTTCAGAGGGGTCTCCGCTGGAAGGCCGGCAGGGAGAGGATAAGGAAGGCCGCGACCGCCGCCAGGGAGCCCCGGAGGGAGGCGGCAAGGGCCTCCGGCGGCGGCGCCAGGACGTCGCTGTAGCCGTCGGCGAGCTGCCGGGCCTGCTCCAGGAGGGAGGCGTGGCCGAGCCCCGGCAGCCAGTCGGCGAAGATCCACCAGGCCGCCTCACCCAGCTCGCCGGCCAGGACTGTGCCGAAGAGGAGGAGCGCACCCAGGCAGGCGCCCAGGACCAGGCCCAGGGCGAGGATGCCGGTGGGCAGGACCACGGACAGGAAGAGGGCCGCGGCGCCCAAGGCCAGGAGGGGGGGGGCGGCCCGGAGTAGGGCGGCGAGGACCTCGCGGCGCACCTCCGCCTCCTGGAAGACCAGGAACGGGATGGCGTCCAGAAACTCGTCGGGGACCGTCACCGGCTCCCGGCCCAGGGTTCGCCAGGCCGCCTCGTCGCCCTGGTCGGGGGCCAGGGCGTTCCACTCGGCCAGGGTGGCCAGGTCCAGGCCCTGTTCCCCGAGCCAGGCCTCCAGGGCGGCCTGCTCCTCGGGCGCTACCCCGAAGCTCTCGGCCAGGACCGGGCCCGGCGGATAGAGGAGGCGGGCAGTGACCCCGGCCCCGGCCACGGCCAGGAGGCCCAGGCTCAAGGGCAGGAGGAGGGCCAGGACCGCCCTGGCCAGGACCAGGGCCGGCCGGGAGATGCGCCGGACCAGGGGATCCCGGGCGGCGCCCAGGCCCACCTCCCGGGGCAGGGACACGGCCAGGACCAGGAGGGACAGGATCTCGGCCAGGACCAGGCCCAGGCGGGCGCCCTGGGCGAAGCGCGGCCAGAAGTTGCCCGGCACACCCTGCCCCCCCCCCGCGACGAGGAGCTGCCAGGCGCCGCCGGCCAGGACCCCGGCGGCGGCGGCCAGGAAGACGAAGAGGGCCGCCAGGCGCACGCTGCGCCGGCGGGTCCAGACGTAGATCTCGCCCCGGAGGGCCCGACGGAAGCCCGTCATGCCACCGCCCTCCGGTACAGGTCCACCAGGGTGGTACGCAGCCGCCGGAACTCGAGGACGCCGGCCTCCGCGGCCACCAACCGGGCCAGGAGGGCCTCGGCCCCGGCCTCGTCCTCGAGGCGCAGGCGATACCAGCCCCGGGCGGGATCCTCCTCCTCCCGCTGGGCGCCGGCGGCGTCGAGAAGGGGCCCGGCGACGGCGGGCGCCCGGCAGCGGAGCTCGTAGCGGACCCCGGTCCCGGCCAGGAGCTCCGCCAGGGCCCCCTCCAGGACCAGCCGGCCGCCGTCCATGACCCCGACCCGGTTGCAGACCTCCTCCACCTCCCGGAGATGGTGGCTGGAGAAGACCACCGTCGTCCCCTCCCCCCGGGCCAGGCGCCGCAGCAGCAGGAGCATCTCCTCCACCCCCTCGGGGTCCAGGCCCGAGAGGGGCTCGTCCAGGACCAGGAGCCGGGGGCTTCCGAGGAGGGCCCGGGCCACCGCCGCCCGCCGGGTCTGACCGTGGGAGAGGCGGTCGGCCCGGTGGTGGGCCCGGTGGGCCAGACCCACCAGTTCCAGGACCTCGTCGCAGCCCCGGCCCTCCCGGAGGCCGCCCCGGATCCAGGCCGCCTCCAGGTTCTGGCGGACCGTCAGGCTGTCGTCCAGGCCCGGGGGATCCAGGGCCACCCCCAGGGCGGCCGCCACCCGGTGGATCCGGCCGGGGGGCTCCCCCAGGATCCGGGCGTGCCCGGCGAAGCGGGGCAGGAAGCCCAGGAGGCAGCGGAGGGTCGTGGTCTTGCCGGCGCCGTTCCGGCCCAGCAGGCCGTAGACGTCCCCGGGCAGGACAGCCAGGTCCACGCCCCGGAGGACGGGAGTGCGCCCCAGGCGCACCTCCAGGCCGCGGGCCTCGAGGACGGCTCGGGGGCTCCCTTCGGAAGAGGGCGGGGTCGGCGACATCGGGGCCCGGCAGGGCGAGGCATCCTAGCGGATGGGCCCGGCGCCCGGGGAGGGGCGGAAGGCGACGGCACGGAACCTAGAATCCTCCGTCATGCCCGCCCTCCTGCTCGCCCTCCTGGTCCTCCTGGCCCCCGGCCTCGCCGGCCAGACCCCCTCCTCCCAGGCGGCCCCGGGTCCCCTGGCCCGGATCGGTCCCCAGGGCGCCTTCCGGGGCCTGGAGGATGGCGCCTTCGGCACCAGCACCGGCACCACCCTCTGGGAGAGCCTCTACGACGGCCGCTGGATCCGGGTGCGCTACCGCTCCATGCTCGCCGGCCAGATCCTCATGGACAGCATCCTGATGCTCCGCTCCCATCCCGACGGCGAGGTCCGGGGCTGGCATCTGGACGACCATGGTGCCGCCCGGCAGTGGCGGGGGCGGGTCTCGGAGCGGGGCATGGTGCTGAAGCAGTTCGACCCCGAGGGCCGGCTTCTGGCCATGCAGGTCTACCAGTGGGGCGACTTCGGCTACGAGTTCCAGCTCTTCACCCGCAACGAGGAGGGCGAGCTGATCCCCTTCCTGGGCGGCCGCTGCCACCCCCTCCGGGGGGACCCCCTCCTGGACACCACCGCCGCCGCCCTGGAGCGGGCCCGGGAGCTGCCCTACGCCCGCTACCTGGGCAGCTTCGCCGGCACCGAGCGCAGTCCCTTCGGCGAGACCACGGCCCGCTTCCGCTGCGTCCCGGTCCTGGACGGGGCCTGGTTCGAGACCACCTACACCTCCTGGCTGGACGGAACCGTGAGCTACGCCGGCGTCGGTTACACCCGCTGCGAGGAGGATGGCCGCACCCTGCTCCTCTGGTTCGACCACCGGGGCGACGTGGCCCGGCTGGAGGGCCACGTGGACGCAGAGGGGACCGAGGCGGTGCGCCGGAACGAGGACGGCGCCGTGATCGAACGCCACCGGGACATGGTCACCGACGACGGCTACGAGTACCGCATCGAGCTCCGGGAGGGGGAGGACGGCCCCTGGCTCCCCTACCTCGAGGCCCGTTACCGGCGCACGGGAGACTGAATGGCGCCGACGCCCGCCGGGGACTCCGAGTACGTCCTGGGGGCCGACCCCGAGGAGCTGGACCGGCTCCGCCACCAGCACGAGG
>CAYMFV010000254.1:0-4816 GCA_964389745.1 uncultured Planctomycetales bacterium
CGGCCAGGGCGGGCACGTTCCGCTCCCAGATGGCCGCCAGGTCCCGGGGCGCCGGGCGGCGGCGCAGGGGCACCAGGAGGTAGCGCCAGGCCACGGCGGCGGCGGTGCCCAGGGCCAGGAGCAGGAGCACCAGACGGGCCGGGGCCGGCGGCTCGAAGACGCGGTCCAGGCCGTAGAGCGCCAGGAGCAGGGCGCCGGCGCTGGCCAGCAGGCGGCCGGCCCCGAAGAGGAGGAAGACCGCCAGGATGCGCCGCTCCAGGGCGAGGAGGGCTTGCCGCACGCTGGCCGGCAGGGCGGAGAGCTCGTGCTGCCGTCCGGGGTTCATCGCTGGAAGATGGGGATGAACTCCCGGGGGATCTGCAGCACCAGGCAGGCCACGGCGGTGCCGAAGGTGCGCCCCGGACCGGCCCGGTTGGGCCAGGAGCCGTCCTCGGCCTGCATGCGCAGGAGGACGTCCCGGGTACTGGTGAAGTACTCGCGCCAGCGCCGGCCGCCGGCCATGTGGAAGGCCTGCACCGCGTAGTAGTGGCCGTAGTAGAAGAAGTAGTGCCCCTGGTACTGGAGGCCGTAGGTGGCGCTGAAGGAGTCCAGCTCCGAGCGCAGGTACTCCAGTCCCCGGTCGATGTCGGTGTCGGCGTACACCCCGGCGCCGTGCAGGGTGGTGATGCCGGCCGCGGTCAGGCTGAAGCTGGCCCGGGTCTCGTAGTCGGGCTGGTAGCGGAAGGAGCCGGGGGGATTGCGGAAGTAGCCCCAGTGGGGCCGGGGGTCGTTGGCCCGGACGGCGCTGCGGCGCACGTATGCCACGGCCCGGTCGATGGTGCTTGCCGGCACCTGGATGCCGATGTTCCGGGCCGCCCGCAGGGCCACCACCTGGCAGACGGTGACCGACATGTCGGCGTCGGCCACGTGCGGCTGGTAGCGCCAGCCGCCGTCCCGGTTCTGGCTCTGGACGATGAGGTCCACGGCCCGCTGCAGGGCCGGGCGGAGCTCGGGGTCCGGCGCCATGCCGTAGACCTCGGCCAGGAACAGGGTGGCGAAGGCGTGGGAGTACATCCGCGTCTCGTTGTCGGTGATGTAGCCGTCGTCCCGCACCTGCCGGAGGAGGTAGCGGGTGCACTTCGCCACCACCTCGCCGTAGGGACCCCGGTCGGGCACGTGGCCCCCGGCCAGGAAGGCCATGCCCGCCAGGGCGGTGACCCCCACGTGGGCCACGCCCCGGTTCCAGATCTGGTAGTCGTTGCGGAGCTTGTAGCCGACGTCGCCGACCCAGGCGCCGTCATCGAGCTGGCGGGCGGCGAGCCAGGCGAGGCCCCGCTCGGCAGCCCGGAGGGCCTCGGGGGAGAGGACCGAGCCCGGATCCCCGGCCTGGGGAGCGGCGGCCGGTGCCAGGAGGAGGAGGGCGAGGATCATGGCTGTCCCAACCAGTGGAGGCGGTTGTCGGCCAGGAGCAGGGCCTGGCCTGGAAGGGCCACCAGGCGCATGGCGCCCGGCCGGGCCCGGGCGGCGTTGGTGCTCCAGGTGTGCCGGATGCGTCCCTGCTCGTCCAGGATCCGGACCTGGAGGACGGTGCCGGCCTGGCGGGGATCCTCCACCAGGAGGGGGAGCAGCCAGCCGTTGGCGCCTCGGAGGGGCAGCGGCTGGCGCCGGGCCAGGAGGCGG
Source organism: uncultured Planctomycetales bacterium (assembly GCA_964389745.1). Taxonomy (GTDB): domain Bacteria; phylum Planctomycetota; class UBA1135; order UBA1135; family UBA1135; genus CAYMFV01. Next base: position 1,660 of record CAYMFV010000254.1, read on the forward strand.
AAGGGGGCGTCCAGGGTGGTGGACCAGACCGGGGTGGGCGGCCGGGGACCGGGCCCGAGTTCCAGGACCTGGACCCGGGTCCGGCCGCGCTCGTCCGGGGTCAGGAGCAGGACCTCGGGGGTGGGGAGCTGTGCCCGCCGGATCTGGTAGGCGTCCACCTGGGGCACCTTCAGGTCCCGGGCGAGAGGGCCGCTGGCTACGCTCCGGCTGGCGCCGTCGGGGAGCCAGTGGAGGCGGGGTGCGGCCCCCCGGCTGGAGCGGAGGGCCAGGGGGCGGACCAGCCAGGCGAGGCCGCCAGGGGCGGCGAAGGGCTGGACCTCGCCGCTGGCGGGAAGGGCCAGCTCCTTCGGGCCTCCAGGCAGGGCGAGGAGCAGGCGGTCGGCCTGGGGGATGGCCAGGCCATGCGCCCAGGGCAGCGCCCCGTGGAGGGTGGTGGGCGTGGGCGCCGCCGGCAGCCGCAGCTCCCGGAGGGCCGGGTGCGCCAACGGGTCCACGGCCACGACCCGGGGACTGCCCGCCTCGGCCACCAGGAGCTGGGATCCGTCCAGGACCAGCTCCCGCGTCCCCCCCCCTGCAGACAGGTCCAGGTCGAGGAAAAGGGTCGCACTCTCGAGATCCAGGATCTGGAGGCGATAGCGACCCTCCTGGTCCCGGCACAGGCAGGCCGCCATGTCGCCCAGGCGATAGGGACGGTCGCAGCTCCCCGGCAGGAGCACCGTCCGCCGGCTGCCGTCGTTGTCCAGGCGGACCCAGCGGTCCCGGTAGACCACCGTCGCCCCGCCCGCGTGGAGCATGCCGCGCCAGACCAGGTACGGAACCCGCCGGCCACTGCTCTCCAGGCGCTGCCGCCAGCGCACCCGGGCCTGGCCCGGGCTCCAGTCGACGACGTAGACCTCCTCACGATTGCCGGTCTGGAGGAGGAGCTCCAGGCCGCCGGCGCCGGCCCGGGCATCCAGGAACAGGTCGGCACCCAGGTCCAGCTCGTCCACGGTTTCCAGGGCCGGCGGCAGGGGGGGGGAGGGCGGTGGTCGAGGAGGACGGCGGGATCCAGGAGCCCGGCGGCGGCCCCGCCGCCGTAGTCCCGGGCCCAGGCCGCCAGCTGCACCAGCTCGGCCCGGGCCAGGCCCGGACGCCCGGCCCGCTCCGTCAGCCACTCCCGGACCGCGGTGGTGCCGGCGAAGGCCCGGAGCAGACCTTCCTGGACCCGCTCCCCGGCCGCAGCCAGGGCTTCCCGGGCGGCGGCCTCGTGCCGGCTCCGGAGGTCGGGGTGCCGGTCCAGGAGCTTCTGGACTGCATCCGCGGCCCAGTCCTGGAGGGGGCGGCCCTCCTCCCGGGCGTCACCTGCGTCCTCCAGGCGCAGGATGTCCACCAGGGCCTGCCAGCGTTCCTCCGCCCCCCCCCGGGCGGCGGCCACCAGGTAGCGGGCTCGGGCCAGGGCGGCGGCCCGGGACTCGCTGCGACCGTCGCTGCGCAGGAAGCGGGCCGGGCCCTCGGCCGCCAGGAGGTCCAGGGCCCGGGCCAGGAGGGGGGAGTCGGGACGGACCCGCTCCAGGGCGTCCAGGACCAGGAGCGCCGCCCGGCGGCGTCGTTCCAGGACCGGGGAGCCGAGCACCGGCTCCAGGCTGGCGGCCGCGTCCTCGGCCCGGCCGGCCTGGACCAGGGCGGCTCCGGCCACCAGGAGCAGCCGCTCCGCGACCTCGCCCGAGGCGGCCGCCGCCCGCTGCCGGGCCACCAGGGCGACCCGGAGGGCGGTGGCTCGGTCGGGCAGGCGCAGGCCCTCCAGGAAGGGGAGGATCCGGGCCAGGTCCTCGGGCCGGCCGGCGCTGCGCTGCAGGTACTCCAGGAGGGCCTCCGGGGAGGTCCAGGCCACCACGCCGCCCGGCCGGAGGATGAGGAGGACGCCCGGCGCCACCTGGAGGCTGCCGGGGTCCTCGGGGCGCTGCCAGCGGAAGGCCAGCCCCAGGGAGCGCCCGGTGGCCGGGTCGATGCGCTCCACCCCCTCGGCGGCGGGCACCAGGATCTCGCCGTCGGCCAGGGCGGCGGCGTGGCGCTGGTAGAGGATGCTGTGCTCGTCCCAGATCCGGCTCGTCGCCAGGCGCCGGCCGCTCTGGCCGGGGAAGGAGCGGATCTGTACCGAGATGCCGTTGAACAGGGCGCCCCAGGGGAGCAGGGCCACCAGGTGGCGGAGGTCGTTCCGGGGGGAGACCCGGGTGCCCGAGGGCCAGCGGGCCACGAGCTCGCCGGTCTCGGCGTCCAGGGCCAGGGCCGTGGCGCTGTCGGTGGGCGTGCAGACGAAACGCCGGCCGTCGTAGGCCGGTGGAGAGTTGGCGAAGAACTTCTCCCGGCGGCCCTCCACGCCGGTCTGGAAGGTGCGCACGGGCGTGCGTTCATAGAGCCGGGTCCAGAGGACGGCGCCGGTGGCCGCGTCCAGGGCGCTCACGGCCCCCAGGTTGGAGCACACCAGGACCCGCCGGGCATCGGCGGCCGGGACGCCGGCGGCCAGCTCCCGGAGGACGTTGCCGAAGAGGTTCGTGGCCTCCCGCTGGCCGCTCACCAGGAAGGTCTTCCACAGGCGCTCGCCGGTGTGCAGGTCCAGGGCCACCAGGGACAGATCGACGGTGCCCACGGCGTCGTAGACCGGAACGAAGACCCGGCCGCCGGCCACCGCCGGCGCGGCGGCCAGGAGCTCCCGGGGCTCGGGGTGGTCGCCCCGGCCCCAGGGCACCTCCTGCTTCCAGAGGACCTGGCCCGTGTCCGGGTCCAGGGCCCAGAGGCGGCGACCGGGCAGGAAGCGCCGCACCGGGATGTCCCGGAACTCCTCGTAGCGTCCCAGGAGGACCGGTTCCTGGATCGGCACCACCAGGACGCCCTCGGCCAGGACCGGGCCCAGGATCATGTCCATCTCGAAGGCCTCCTGGAGGGCGTCCCGGCCCCGGAGGCTCGCCCAGCCCGGCGGTCCCGGGTTCTCCCAGAGGAGCTGGCCGGTGGCCAGGTCCACCGCCCGGACGCGGCGGGTGTCCGTCAGCCAGGCCATCGAGCCGGCGACGGCCACCCGGTGGCTGGCATAGGCGGCGGGCAGGGGCGAGTCCCGGAAGGAGTACTCCCAGCGCCGCACCGCCCCCCCGGCCCGGACCAGCCCCGCCAGCTTCAGGGGGGT
>CAYMFV010000255.1:0-4809 GCA_964389745.1 uncultured Planctomycetales bacterium
TCTGTGTGTGGCTGGGGTTCAGCGGTGTGGCCTTCCGGTTGGGGCGCCGGGCCAGCCCATTGTGGGGGGGCGGCGGCCGGCCGGGGGGGCGGTGCCCTCCAGAGCCGAGGGGAGACGATGCCCTACCCTCCCGCCGCTAGACTGCCCCGTCTCGGAGGTTCCTCCATGCGCATCGCCCGCACCTTCGCCCTCCTCGCCCTCGCCCTCGCCCTGGCCGGGTGCAGCCTCCTGGAGCCCCGGTCCCGGCATCCCCGTTCCCTGGAGACCTGGCAGCAGCGGGCGGCCCGGCAGGGGCTGGTCCTGGAGCTGCCCCGCTTCGAGCAGACGCCCGAGGAGCTCGCCGCCAGCGTCGAGGCGGCCATCGCCGAGGCGGACCGGCGCCTGGACGCCATCGCTGCGCAGGATCCCGAGCGCTCCACCTTCGCCAGCACGCTGGTGGCCCTGGACGATGCCCTGGACGTGGTGGTCACGGTCCTCAACCGGGTCTACCTCGTCAAGGAGGCCCACGTGGATCCCGCCATGCGCGAGGCGGCCACCGGGCAGGTCGAGGTGCTCGACCGCTGGCTCGTGGGCTGGACCTACCGGGAGGACGTGTACCGGGTCGTCCGGGCCTACGCCGACGCGGTGGCCGGCGGCCGCCGGCCCCGGCCCCGGGGCGAGGACGGCCGCCTGCTCGAGGACGTCCTCCGGGACTACCGCCGGGCCGGCATGGACCTGCCTCCGGAGCGGCGCCGGGAGCTGGAGGAGCTGCGCAACGCTCTCAACAGCCGGGAGACCCGCTTCGACACCAACATCACCGAGACCAGCCAGACCCTCGACTTCGACTTCGGGGAGCTGGATGGCGTACCGGTGGAGTTTCTGGAGGCCCGGCGCCAGGAGGACGGGCGCATCGCCATCCGCCCGACCGTCACCGTCGAGTACCTGACGGTCATGCAGAACGCCCGGCGCGAGGAGGCCCGGCGGCGCCTGTGCACCGCCCGCTACAGCCTGGCCCAGGACGTGAACTGCGGGCTCCTGGCCGAGATGGTGCGCCTGCGCCAGCGCATCGCCGAGCTCCTCGGCTACGCGAGCTGGGCCGACTACCAGGTCGAGCCGCGGATGGCCGGGACCGCCGCCCGGGCCGTGGAGTTCGTGGCGGGCTTCGTCGCGGCCCTGGAGCCCAAGTTCCGGGCCGAGCTGGAGGAGCTGCGCCGGCTCAAGGTCGCCCAGACCGGCGACCCGGAGGCCGAGATCCGCATCTGGGACTTCCGCTACTACCAGAACCAGCTCCTCAAGGGGCGCTTCCAGGTGGACCGGGAGGCGCTGCGCAACTACTTCGAGCTGGAGCGGGTCCTGCACGGGATGTTCGGAGTGTACGAGGAGGTCTTCGGCCTGCGCTTCCACGAGGTGGAGGCGCCGGCGGCCTGGGCGCCGGGGCTGCTGCGCTGCTTCGTCTGCGCCGACGCCGAGACCGGCGAGCCCCTGGGCATCTTCTTCCTGGACCTCTTTCCCCGGGAGGGCAAGTACAACCACTTCGCCCAGTTCGACATCGTCGGCGGCAAGGCCCTGCCGGGCGGCCGCTACCGCCGGCCGGTAGCCACCCTGGTCTGCAACTTCCCCCCCCCGGAGGGGGATCGGCCCTCGCTGCTCGCCCACGAGGACGTGGAGACCTTCTTCCACGAGTTCGGGCACTGCCTGCACACCATCCTCACCCGGGCCCGCTACGCCCGTTTCGCCGGCGCCAACGTCGAGCAGGACTTCGTGGAGGCCCCGAGCCAGATGCTCGAGAACTGGGTCTGGGACCCGGCGATCCTGGCCCGCTTCGCCGTGGACTGGCGGGACCCGAGCAAGCGCCTGGACATGGACGTCGTCCGGCGCATGCGGGAGGCCGACCTGGCCACCAAGGGCGTCTACTACCGGCGCCAGCTCGCCTTCGCCCTGGCCGACCTGCGCATGCACACCCAGGCCGACGTCCAGGACCCCTGCGCGCTCGGCAACGAGGTCATGGCCGAGATCTCCCTGGCGCCGCCGCCAGGGACCGCCTTCTGCGCCTACTGGGGCCACCTGACGGGCTACGACGCCGGCTACTACGGCTACGCCTGGGCCGACGCCATCGCCGCCGACCTGGCCTCGGCCTTCGAGGCGGCGCCGGAGCGCTTCCTGGACCAGGCGACGGGCTTGCGCCTGCGCCGTGAGATCTACGAGGTGGGCGGCGCCCGGCCGGCCACGGAGTCGGTCCGGGCCTTCCTCGGCCGGGACTTCACGCACGAGGCCTTCGTCCGCAGCCTGGGGCTGGAGCCGGCGAAGACGGCTTCACGCGGGGCCGAGGGCCGGTGAGGGCGCCCGCCCCCGGGGGGGGCGGCCTGGAGCCAGGCGGCCACCGCCGGCAGCCAGGCGTCGAGATCGAGCTGCCGGTGGACCGGGCCGAAGGGTGCCAGGAGGGTCCGGGCCGATGTCCAGAGCCGGGTGGCGCCCTCGGCGTTGCCCCGCCGGGCCTGGAGGCAGGCGGCGGCCACCTGGATGAGGCCCCGCCAGAAGTCCCGCTCCCGGCCGACCGTCGTCATGTACAGGCGCTCCCACTCTTCGTGGGCCTCGTAGTAGCGGCCGGTGGCGAAGAACTGGATGCCCCGGAGGTAGGCCTCGGGGTGCCGGCCGGACAGGGGGTGGGAGGGGAGGGGCTTCGGGGCGTCCAGGGCCAGGATGGCGGCCACCAGGCCGGGAAGGTCCGTGGCCGCGACCGTGGCCGCGAGCGGCCCGGGCCCGGCGGCCGGGGCGCCGAGGCAGGCGGTGGCGCAGCCGGCCCCGGCTGCCGCCTGGAGCATCTCGGGGTCGGCGCTGGCGTGCAGCACCCGGCCGGGCTCGAGGCGGGCCCGGGCGGCGAGGCCCCGGAAGAGGTCGGTGTCCCGGGCCGGGCCCGCGTGGACCAGGCTCACCGGCGCCCCCAGGGTGGCGGCCCAGGCCTGGAGCTCCCCCCGGCTGCCGGCGTCCACCACCCCCAGGGCGGCCCGGTTCGCCAGTCGGCGCAGGCTCTCCGGGGCGGCGGCGGCCGCCTCCCGGAGGCTCGGGTCGAGGCTGACGAGGGCGCAGGGCAGGGTCATCGGTGCCGGCGGCTAGAATCCCCGGTCATGGCCGGGGTGGCGGCGGACATTCTGACGGGCTTCCTGGGTGCCGGGAAGACAACCCTGCTCAAGCACGTGCTCGAGCACGGGCTGGCAAACCGCCGGGTGGCCGTGGTCATGAACGAGTTCGGCGACCTGGACCTGGACGGCAAGGTCATCGGCGGGCTCCAGGCCGTCGAGCAGATGGTGGAGCTCAACTCGGGCTGCATCTGCTGCTCGGTGGGCACCCAGTTCACCCTGGCCATCCGGGAGATCCTCCGGGTCGCCCGTCCCCACCTGGTGGTCATCGAGGCCACCGGCGTCGCCGAGCCCGGGGCCCTGGCCCGGCAGGTGAAGGAGGCCGGCCTGGCCCTGGACGCCGTGGTCACCGTGGTGGACGCGGCCAACGTCCGGCGCCAGCTCGCCGAGACCGAGGTCGCCCTCGCCCAGATCCGGGCCGCCGACTTCCTGGTCTTGAACAAGACCGACCTGGTGGACGCCCGGACCCTGCGCCGGGTGGAGGGCGACCTCCGGGTCCTCAACCCCCGGGCCTTGCTGCACACCACCCACCACGGCCAGGTGGACACCGACCTCCTCTTCGGGACCAGCGTCGGCCGCCTCCGGGAGGAGCTTCGGGCGGGGGGGGGCGAGGGCGACGGTGCGGCCGGCGCCGGCGGCGACCACCTCCACGCCGACGCCATCGAGGCCTTCTCCTGGCGGGCGGACCCCGGGCCGGTGTTCCTCCGCCCGCGCTTCGAGGGCCTCCTCCGCCGCCTGCCCCGGGACCTCTACCGGGCCAAGGGCCTCGTCCACTTCCACGGCGAGGGCTCCCCCTGCCTCTTCAACTTCACCTGCGGCCGCTGGGAGATCGACTGGTTCCGGCCGCCGGGTGGCCTCGAGGTCGCCAACCAGGCGGTCTTCATCGGCCGCGGCGTCGGCCGGCACGAGGCCCGGATCCGCGCCGCCCTCGACCGCTGCCGCCCCGGCCAGGGGCGCCTCGACCGGCTGCGGATGCTCCTCGGGCGGCCGCCACAGCCTTGACCGGGACGTCGGCGGCCGCGGGGGGGGCCCAGGGCCGCCAGTCCTCCGGCGGCGCCTCGCCCAGGAGCTCGTACCAGAAGCGGGAGGGGTGGGAGCGGCTGCGCCGGCCCTGGCGGGAGCGCTCGGCGGCGCAGGAGAGGACCAGGTGGCGCCGGGCCCGGGTGACGCCGACGTAGAGGAGGCGCCGCTCCTCGGCCACGGCGTCCTCGGCCAGGGCCCGGGCGTGGGGGAGGAGCCCCTCCTCCAGGCCGGGCAGGTACACCCGGGGGAACTCCAGCCCCTTGGCGGCGTGCAGGGTCATCAGGGTGACGGCGTCGCCGGCCTCGGCTCCCTGGCGCTCCTCGGCCTCGCCGGCGGTCAGGGCCAGCTCCTGGAGGAAGGTGGCCAGGGTCGGCCGGCGGGTGCGCCGGGCGTGGTTCTCGGCCAGGTCCAGGACCTCCAGGGCGCCGTTCCAGCGGGCCTCACGGGTCTGGGCATCGTCGTAGCAGCGCTCGACCTCGGCCCGGTAGCGGACCGCCTCCAGGAGGTGGCGGATGGCGGCCACCAGGTTGCGGCCGGCCCGGCGCCGGACCTCGGCCAGGACCTCCGCCAGGGCCTCTGCCCCCCCCCCGGCCGCGGCGGGACGGGCGGGCCCCCCGCCCGCCCGGGCCCGGGCCCGCCCCCCCCCCCCCCCCCCCCCGGGGGGGGGGGG
>CAYMFV010000256.1:0-4803 GCA_964389745.1 uncultured Planctomycetales bacterium
ATCTCCTGGTGGTGGCCGGGGCCAGCGGCCAGGTGGACGGTGCCCGGGCCCGGGAGATCGCCGCCGGGACGGTCCTGGAGGTGGCGGCCGGCGGCCTCACCGGCCCGGCCGAGGAGGCGCTGCTGGCCGCCGGCCGGGCGGTGGTCCCGGACCTCCTCGGCAACGGCGGCGCCGTGGTGGCGGCCTGGTTCGAGTGGGTCCAGGGGCGCATCGGCTACCGCTGGCACGAGGACCGGGTCCAGGAGCGGCTGCAGCTCGCCATCCGGGAGGCCTGGGAGGAGGCCGGCCGCCGGGCCCGGGCCCACGACGTCTCCCTGCGCCTGGCCGCTTGCGTGGCCGGTGTCGAGCGCGTAGCGTCCTTCCATCGCCTGCGCGGCCTGTACGCGTGAGCCGCGCCCTCCCGCCTCGCTCCTCCGACCCGCCGGCATCGCCATGCTCCGTACCCCTGCCCTCTCCGCTTCCGCTCTGGCGCTGCTGCTCGGCGCCTGCGCCGCCTTCCCGCCCGAGACCTCGGACCTGACCCGCAACCTGCCCCCCGACGGCAGCCTCGAGGTGGCCCTGTCCTCCTCGGGCCGGGTCCTCGAGGTGGAGTTCCACGTGCCTCCCGGGCAGCTTCCCGCCGCCATCCTCGCCGCCGCCCGGGAGGTGGTCGGTGAGCCCCTGGAGGCCGAGATCGAGTTCCACGGCAGGACGCGCTTCTACGAGGTGACCGGCAAGCGGGTCGACGGCACCAAGATCGAGGCCATGTTCGACGCCGAGGGCCGCCTCCACAGCCTCGAGATCCAGGTCCCCCGGGACGAGGTGCCGCCCGAGGTCGTCCGGGCCGCCGAGGCCTGGGGGGGGGGCGGCTCGATCCGCTCCTGGGAGAAGATCCTCGACGGCCAGGAGGTCCTCCAGGCCTGGCACGTCAAGAGCACCGTCGCCGGCCGCAAGCTGAAGCTCATCTTCGGTGCCGACGGCGCCCTGGTCGAGGTGCGCCGGGAGACGCCGGCCGAGATCGAGGTGCCGATCTTCCCGTAGGGCGGCGCGCTGGCCGCCTTCAGGGCACCTGCTGGCTGGCCAGGTTGCTGGTGTTGCCGGCGGTCGCCGCCTGGAACCAGAGCAGCCGGCCGGAGGCGGCCAGGGGCACGGTGGCCGAGAAGACGGCAGTGCCCCCCGGATCCGCGGTGGCGCTCGCCGCCAGGCGGGGCGCCGCCAGGCCCAGGACCACGTCCAGGGCCGGCACCGGGGTCAGGCCGGGACCCTGGATGCTCCAGGCCAGGAAGACGGCGGCGCCGACCGGGGCGCCGCTGACGCTGGCGGTCCCGGTCTGACCGGCCTGGAGCGCCGCGACCTGGAGGTCCATGAGGCGCGGGACGACCCGGTACAGCTCGCCGCCGTTCTGGTCGCAGAGGTAGATCTCGCCGGTGGCGTCCTCGCCGAAGCTGGTGATGGAGCGCAGGTTCAGGCCGCCGCCGGGCTGCAGCTCGGCGGTACGCTCCCGGAAGTCCACCACCGCGCCGCCCTGCATGCGGAAGCTCCACACCTGGTTGCTGCAGTAGTCGGCGAAGAAGTAGGTGCCCTGGAGGCCGGGAATGTCCTGGCCCCGGTACAGCACGCCGCCGGTCACCGAGCAGCGGAAGGGGTTGCCGCCGTGGCCGTACTCGTGCACCGGATCGGTGAGTCCACCCGGGTCGCAGTTGCTCGGCGGGTTGAAGCAGTGGGTGCCCTCCTTGAGGCGCCAGCCGTAGTTCTCGCCGCCAGGGCTCGTGCCGGGCTGGAAGTCCACCTCCTCCCAGAGGTTCTGGCCGACGTCGCCGATGTAGAGGTCGCCTGTCTCCCGGTCGAAGGCGAAGCGCCAGGGGTTGCGCAGGCCCAGGGCCCAGATCTCGTCGCGGACGTTCGGGTCGCCGACGAAGGGGTTGCTCGCCGGGATGGCGTAGGGCGTGCCGCCGTCCACGTCGATGCGCAGCATCTTGCCGAGGAGCGCGGCGCCGTCCTGGGCCCGGTTGCCCGGGTCGCCGGCGGCGCCGCCGTCGCCGAAGCCGATGTAGAGGTAGCCGTCCCGGGGCCCGAAGGCGATCATGCCGCCATTGTGGTTGCTGAAGGGCTGGTCCACCTGGAGGATGACCAGGGCCGAGGCCGGGTCGGCCACGTCGGGGTTCCCGGCCGACACCGTGTAGCGGGCCACGACGCTGTCGCCGGCGTTGTCGGTGTAGTTCACGTAGAAGAAGCCGTTCCGGGCGTAGTCCGGGTGGAAGGCCATCCCTAGCAGCCCTCGCTCGCCGCCGCTGCTGGCCAGGGCTCCGAGGTCCAGGAAGGGCGTCGCCAGGAGCTGGCCGTTCTGGACGACGCGGATCCGGGCGGTGTCCTGCTCGGGGACGAAGAGACGGCCGTCGCCTGGCGGCGCAGTGACGAAGAGGGGCCGGTTCAGCCCCGAGGTCACGAGTTCGAGGCCGACCTGTTGGGCCGGGAGCGCCGGGAGGAGCGCGACGAGAGCCGGGAGGAGGGGGAGGCCACGCATGGTTCCCACCCTACCCTGGGGCGACGCCGTGCCGGGCGCGCCCCGGGCTACTGCCCGTCTTCTTCGCCCGAGCCGGCCGGCGCGGCCGCGCCAGGCCCCGGCATCTCCCAGGCGGTCCGCGTGGCCCCTTCCGCATCCAGGAACTCGACCCGCATCGTGCCGTCTCCGGCCAGGGTCATCCTGGCCCGCACCTGCTTGCCGGCATCCTGCAGGCGCAGGGTCACGGTCCCGTCCGGCTGCAGGCCAAGGTCCGCTCCCTTTCCTCTCCTCGAAGGCTGATGAAGATCCCATCCGCGGCCAGCATCGTCCCGGAGATGCCGTCCGCCTCGTTCATGAGGATGGAAGGCCCCAGGTCGCTGGTCGCACCGCAGCTGAAGCGCAGCTGCCCGCCCCGGTCGTAGACCTGGAGAAGGAGCGCGTCGGCGGTCTTCAGGGGCAGGATGCCGAAGGTGTCCCGGACCACTCCGTCCCCATCCCGCAAGGTCAGCCCGTCGCGGTCGAGGGTGACCACCTCGGTGCCACCTCCCTCCACGATGGCCAGCCGCTTCACCTGCAGCTCCTCGGGGAGGGGTCGCGCTGGCCGAGGAGGACGAGGGCGGCGACCAGCACCAGGGCTGCGTTCACCGCACCGCGCCACCTCCTGCCCCGTTCCAGACGCTCCAACCGCCCCCGCAACCGTTGCATCTCATCCATGTCGTATTCCTCCCGATACTCTCGCACGCCCTTCCTACCCCGGCCCCGGCGGCTCCCCCCAGCGGAGCTTGGAACGCAGGCGGGTGTAGAAGGGGGTCTCGGTATCCACCACCATGCGGAAGCGCCGGCGGCTGCAGGCCACCCGGACCACGTCCCCGGGGCGCAGGCGCAGCTCCTCGTGGCCGTCGGCGGTGAAGCCGGCCTCGGTCTCCACCCGCAGGGAGGCCACCCGCCCCGCCGGCAGGACCAGGGGCCGCATGCCGAGCATGTAGGGGGCGATGGGCGTCACCACCCAGGCGTCGAGGCGGGGCGACAGGATGGGCCCCCCCGCCGCCAGGGAGTAGGCGGTGGAGCCGGTGGCGGTGGCCACGATGACCCCGTCGGCCCGGTAGGTGCAGACCGGCCGCCGGTCCACGGTCAGGTCCACCTCCACCAGAGGCGCCGACCAGGCCCGGAGGACCACCACCTCGTTGAGGATGTGGGTGTCCAGGAGGTCCCGGCGCTCCCGCCGGACCCGGGCGTGGAGCATGGTCCGGGGCTCCACCCGGCCCTTGCCGGCGAAGACGTCCGCCAGGACCGCCCGGGCCCGCTCCGGCGCCACCGAGGCCAGGAAGCCCACCCGGCCGAAGTTGACCCCCAGGACCGGCACCTGGCGCCGGCCCAGGCGGTGGCTGGTGGCGAGCATGGCGCCGTCGCCGCCCAGGACCACCACCAGGTCGGGCTGGCAGTCCAGGGGATCCAGGCGCCGGGCGGCCTGGACGCCCAGGAGACGGGCCCGGGGTTCCAGGAAGGCAACCAGGTCGTCGGCCAGGGCCTCGGCCTCGGGCTTGGCCGGGTCGGCCAGGATCAGCACCCGGGGACGCCGGGAGCCGGGCAGGCGGACCGCCTCGTCTGCGCCGTTCCAGGGCCGCCGGGGCGTCGCCATTCAGGCCACCGGCTGGCGTTCCCGATCCGCCAGGGCCTCCCGCCAGGCCGCCGCCAGGGAGCCCGGGTCCAGCCCCACCTCCCGGAGCTGCTCCTCCCGGCTCGAGGCGTGCTCCACGAAGCGGTCCCCGACGCCGTGGCGCAGGACCGGCCGCTCCAGGCCCAGGTCGGAGAGGGTCTCGAGGACGGCGCTGCCGAAGCCGCCGTTCAGGGCGTGCTCCTCCACCGTGGCCAGGAAGGCGTGCCGCCGGGCCACCTCGGCCAGGGCTCCCTGGTCCAGGGGCCGGCAGAAGCGGAAGTCCCAGATCTCCAGCTCGATCCCCTCCCGGGCCAGCTCGCCGGCGGCCAGGAGGGCGTTCTCGACCATGGCGCCCAGGGCCAGGACGGCGCCGTGCTCGCCGGAACGCAGGCGCTCGGCGGTCCCGGGCACCAGCTCCGGCCGCAGCTCGGGGGGGGGGCCGAGGCACTCCAGGGCGCTGCCCCGGGGCCAGCGCAGGGCCCAGGGGCCGCCGTGCTCCAGGGCCGCCCGGAGCATCCGCTCCATGTCGGTCAGGTCCCGGGGCGAGGCCAGGACGATGCCCGGCAGGGTCCGGAGGAAGGCCAGGTCGAAGAGGCCGTTGTGGGTGGGTCCGTCCTGGCCCACCAGGCCGCCCCGATCCAGGCACAGGACCACGTCTTCCTGC
>CAYMFV010000257.1:0-4800 GCA_964389745.1 uncultured Planctomycetales bacterium
CCCTCCGGGTGCTCGTGCTCGCCTCGGGGAGCGGCGCCCCGATCCCGGGCGCCACCGTGCGTGCCCGTCCACCGGGTGGGGGTTCCTGGACCGTCCTGGGGGTCACGGACGCCGCCGGGCTGGTCCAGGCCACCCTGGCGCCCGGAGCCTGCGAGGAGGTCCTGGCGTCGGCCCCCGGCTGGCAACGGGGCCGCGTCTCCCTGGCCGATGGGAGCCCCGGCGACGACGACGGGACGGAGCCGCGGACGGTCCGGGTCGAGCTGCTGCCCGGGGGCCGGATCACGGGCCGGGTGCGCTTCCTCGACGGCAGCCCCGCGGGTGCCGGCCTCCGGGTCCTGGCCTGGCCCTCCGGCCGCCCCCCGGGGGACCGGGACCTGGAGGAGGCCGTCCGCGGGGAACCCTCCGTGCCCTGGGCGGAGACCGGGCCCGGGGGCGCCTTCACCGTGGAAGGCCTGGACCCGGGGGTTCGCTACCAGCTCGCGGCGGGTGGGCCCGGGGGCATCTTCAGCCCGAAGTCGAGCCGGTCCCTGAAACCGGACACGGAGCCGGCGGTCGTCCAGGTCGGCCAGGTTTTCGGCGCCCGGCTCGTCGTCCGCGAGAAGGGCGGCCGGCCGCTGCGGCTTGCTCCTCGCCTGTCGTACCGCAACCCCTCCTTCCTTCTGGGCAGTACCGACCGGACGGTGGACTTCCTGGGCTCTTCCAGGAGCCGGCGCCTCGCCCGTCTCACCGGGCTGCCCGGGGACCTCCTGCGCGGCGAGCCCGGCTGGAACCGGACCATCCTGGCCGTCGCCGAGGGCCCCCGGTCCCAGGCCGGTCCCATGGAGGTCTCCGTCAAGCTGCCCGGGTACTGGCCGGTGCCGCCGTTCCGGTTCTGGCTCCTCCCCGTGGAGGGGGAGCTGCCCGTCCACGTCGTGGAGCTGGAGCCCACCGCCCGGGGCTGGGGGATCCTGGAGGTCTCCTTCCTGCTTCCCCGGGTTCCGGTCTGGCCCCGGCTGGGGCATCCCCACGAGGGCGCCGAGATCCTCCTGGAGGACCAGGACGGGACCAAGCTGAGCTTCGGGCTCGACGGGGTCCCGGGGGACGGGCGCCTGCGGCTGGACGGCGTCCCCTGGGGTCGCTACCAGGCGCGCTTCCAGGTCTCCGGGAGCCTCGGTTTCCGGTGGCCGCCGAGGCACACCCCGGGCGTGCCGGTGGCGTGCGGTTCCACGCCGGCCGTCCTCGAGCTGGACCTGCGGGAGATGGGGGGCCTCCTGCTCGACGTCCTCGGCCCGGACGGGCGGCCATGGACGGGCGGGATCGGGCTGGGTCTCACCCCGCTCAAGGTCAAGGATTTTGGCAACGCGATCTGTCCGGATCCGCCCTACGCGTTCCGCGGCCTCCCCCCGGGCGGCTACCGGATGGAGGTCTGGCCCTGGGATGCGGCCCTCGCGGGGAGACCCGCCCCCGTCGAGGTCTTCGTGCCGGCCGGCGACTGGGGAAGGGTGGCCGTCACCCTTCCTCCGGCCACGGAGGATTGAGGCGGAGATGCCTGGCCGGGCGGTGGTGGGAACGCGGGGGCTCCTGGCAGCCGTGTTCTGGCTTGCGGCGCTGCTCAAGGCATGGAGCGGGGGCCCGGTGCCCGGAGCGGACCTCCTCCCGTTCCACATCCTGGACGGCCCCGCCGGCCAGGCCGCCGTGGCCCTCACCGAGGCGGCGGTGGCTGCCCTCCTCCTGTCCCGTTGGTGGCGTCCCGGCCTCTGGCTGGCCCTGCTCCTGGCGCTCCTCTTCAGCGGCTGGTTCGTCGTCGGCCTCGTCCGCGGGAGTCCAGGCCCGGCAGACTGCGGCTGCCTCGGTGCGGTGCCCCTGCCACCGCTCGCCCACGGCCTGCTGCTCCTCGCCGTCGGCGGCGTGCTGGCCGACCGCGACCGGCAGGGGGCCTGATTCAGGATCCGGCCGCCCCGCCCTCCCCGGGCGGCGCCAGGCGCACCAGGGGCTCGTTCGCGGCCACGGTGGCGCCGGCCTCCACGAGCACCTCCCGGACCACGCCGCCGTGCTCGGCAGGGACCTCGTTCTGCATCTTCATCGCCTCGAGGACGACCACCGGCGTGCCCGGGTCGACCACGTCGCCGGGCCGGACCCGGACCTCGATCACCACGCCGGGCATCACCGCCACCACGGTCTCGGCCCGGGCCCGGCCGCCCCCCCCCACGGCCTGGGCGGCCCGCTCCCGCTCGTCCAGGACCCGGAGGCGGAAGGTCTCGCCGGCGATGGTCACCGCCAGGCGCTGCTCGGCCTCCTCCTCGATGGAGACGGCGAAGGCGTGGTGGTCCAGGAGCAGGACGTACTGGCCGAGGCGGTCGACGGCGTCGAAGTCGGCGGTGAACTCCCGGCCGTCCAGGCGCACCCGGCAGCGGCCGTCCCGGCAATCCTCCACCTCCACCTCCAGGGGCGCGCCGCTCGCGGTCTCGAGGAAGTACTTCATGGCGGGGTCAGCGCAGGGCTCGGTTGCCGAGCTGCTGGAGGCGGCCCAGGGCCACCCAGGCCGGGAGGCCGTCGCGGCCGCCCGCCGGCAGGGCCGCCGGTCGCTGGTGGTGGCGGTGCAGGGCCGCGGCCAGGGCCGCGACCTGCTCCAGGGGGAGGCCGAAGGTGGCGTCCGCCTCCGGGTCGGGCGCGAAGCCATCGAGGAGGGATGTGTCGTAGCGGCCCTGGCGGAAGGCCGCGCCCTGGACCACCTGCAGGGCCAGGCCGGCGCTGGTGGTGACGCCACCGACGTGCAGCTCCCGCAGCGCCCGGACCATGCGCCGGCGGGCCTGCTCCCGGTCCCGGCCCCAGGTGATGAGCTTGCCGAGCATGGAGTCGTAGTGGGGGGTCACCTCCATGCCCCGGTACATGGCGCTGTCCAGGCGCACCCCCGGCCCGCCGGGCAGGCGCAGGTTGCGGATGGTGCCGGTCACCGGCAGGAAGCCCCGGGCCGGGTCCTCGGCGTTGAGGCGCACCTCGATGGCGTGCCCCCGGGGCCGGAGTTCGCCCGGGGCCAGGGCCTCGCCGGCGGCGATGCGCAGCATCCACTCGATCAGGTCCACGCCCCAGACCTCCTCGGTGATGCCGTGCTCCACCTGGATCCGGGTGTTCATCTCCAGGAAGTAGAACTCCCCCTTCGAGTAGAGGAACTCGACGGTCCCGGCCGAGCGGTAGCCCACCGCCCGGGCTGCCTGGACGGCGATCTCCCCCACCCGGGCCCGCTGGGCCTCGTCGATGGTCGGCGAGGGGCACTCCTCGATCAGCTTCTGGTGGCGGCGCTGGATGGAGCACTCCCGCTCGCCCAGGTGGACGACGGCGCCGTGGGCATCGGCCAGGACCTGGACCTCGATGTGGTGGGGCTCCTCCAGGTACTTCTCCACGTACATCCGGCCGTCGCCGAAGGCATTCTCGGCCTCGCCGCTGCCGGTGCGGAAGGCGGCCTCCATCTCCTCGGGGGCGCACACGACGCGCATGCCCTTCCCCCCCCCTCCGGCGGAGGCCTTGAGCATCACCGGGTAGCCGATCTCCGCGGCCACCGCCGCCGCCGCGCCGGCGTCGGCCACCGGCGCGGTGGTGCCCGGGACCACCGGCACCCCGGCGGCCACCATCGCCTCCCGGGCCGCCAGCTTGTCCCCCATCAGCTCCATGGCCCGGGGCGGCGGCCCGACGAAGACCAGGCCGGCCTCCTCGACCTCGCGGGCGAAGGCGGCGTTCTCGGCCAGGAAGCCGAAGCCAGGGTGGATGGCCTCGGCGCCGCTGCGCCGGGCGACGTCCACCAGGAGCTCGCTCCGGAGGTAGGACTCGGCCGGGGTCGACCCGCCCAGGGCCCAGGCCTCGTCGGCCAGGCGCACGTGCAGGGCGTGCCGGTCCACCTCCGAGTACACCGCCGCCACCTGGACGCCCAGC
The DNA here is from genome assembly GCA_964389745.1 of uncultured Planctomycetales bacterium. GTDB lineage: Bacteria > Planctomycetota > UBA1135 > UBA1135 > UBA1135 > CAYMFV01. Next base: position 3,907 of record CAYMFV010000257.1, read on the forward strand.
TCCCGGCAGGTGCGCAGGATGCGCAGGGCGATCTCGCCCCTGTTGGCCACGAGGATCTTGCGGAAGGGCGGCTTCACAGGGGGATGCAGCCGTGCTTCTTCGGCGGGTTCTGGTCGCGCTTGGTAGCCAGGAGCTCCAGGGCCCGGATCAGCCGGGGCCGGGTCTCGGCCGGGCGGATGACGTCGTCGATGTAGCCCCGCTCGGCGGCGATGAAGGGGTTGGCGAAGAGCTCCTCGTACTCGGCGATCTTCCGCCGCTCCTCCGCCGCCGGATCGGCCGCGGCGGCGATCTCCCGGCGGTGGATGATCCGGGCCGCGCCCTCGGCGCCCATGACCGCGATCTGGGCCGTGGGCCAGGCCACGTTCCAGTCGCCCCGGATGTGCTTGCTGGACAGCACGCAGTAGGCGCCGCCGTAGGCCTTCCGGGTGATGACCGTCAGCTTGGGCACGGTGGCCTCGCAGTAGGCGTAGAGGAGCTTGGCGCCGTGGCGGATGATGCCACCGTGCTCCTGGGCGGTCCCGGGCAGGAAGCCGGGCACGTCCTCGAAGGTCAGGATGGGGATGTTGAAGGCGTCGCAGAAGCGCACGAAGCGGGCCCCCTTGACGCTGGCGTCGATGTCCAGCACCCCGGCCAGGGCCGCCGGCTGGTTGGCGACGATGCCCACGACCCGGCCGCCGAGCCGGGCGAGGCCCACGACCAGGTTCCGGGCGAAGCCCTCCTGGACCTCCAGGAAGTCGCCCTCGTCGACGATCGCCCGGATGGCCGTCTTGATGTCGTAGGGCTGGTTCGGCGACTCCGGCACCAGGCTGTCCAGGGCCTCGTCCCGGCGGTCCGGCGGAGCGCTGCTCTCCCGCCGGGGCGGGTCCTCGGCGTTGTTCAGGGGCAGGAAGGAAA
>CAYMFV010000258.1:0-4784 GCA_964389745.1 uncultured Planctomycetales bacterium
TGGTGGTCCGGGAACGGGGGGGGGAGCTGCCGGCGACGGCGGCGGAGTGGCGCGAGCTGCCCGGAGTGGGGGAGTACACCGCGGCGGCCATCGCTTCCATCACCACCGGCGAGCCCGTGCCCGTGGTGGACGGCAACGTCCGGCGGGTGGCGGCCCGCCTGCTGGCCCTGGAGGATGTCGCCGGCAGCAGCCGCCTGCACCGGCTGGCCCGGGAATGGGCGGCGGGACTGCACGCTGCCCTGGCCCGTCAGGGGGGGGGGAGCCATGGCGACCTGAACGAGGCGCTGATGGAGCTCGGGGCCACGGTCTGCCTGCCCCGGGCGCCCCGCTGCCCGGAGTGTCCCCTGGTCGGGGCCTGCCACGCCCGGGAGCGGGGGATCCAGGCCGAGCTGCCACGGAAGGGTGCGGCCGCCAGGATGCAGGACGTGGCCCTCGTCTTTCTCCTGGCCCGGCAGGATCGCCAGGTTCTCCTGGAGGAGCGCCAGGACGGCTGGAACCCGGGACTCTGGGAGCCGCCTTCCTGGCCGGACCCGCCGACGGGCGGGCTGGCTCGTTGCTGGCGGAGCCGTTACGGTGCAGGTCGGCCGGGCGGGGAGCTGACGCTTCTGTGCCACACCATCACCCGGCACCGGATTCGGGCTCGGGTGGTGGCCGTGGAGGGCTGGGATGGGCGGGGAGGCGTGGATCCCCGGGAGGTACCCCTCACCTCCCTGGCCCGGAAGGCCCTGGCCGCGGCCGGTCTCCAAGCCAACTGAGCCTCGCGTGATGCCCCCCGTCGTCCTCCTCCTAGCCGCCTTGCCCGCTCCGGCCATCGCCCAGGAGCCCGGCGCCGGCCTGGTGGTGCAGCGCACGGAGGAAGCGATCCGCGTCGACGGCCGCCTGGACGAGGCTGCCTGGCAGGAGGCCCTGGTGCTCGGCGACTTCCGGCGGGTCGAGCCCCCTCCCGACGGCGTCCCGGCGGATCCCCAGACCGAGGTCCGCCTGCTCCGGGACGACCGGCGGCTGTACATCGGCATCACGGCATGGGAGCCGGAACCCGACCGCCTGGTGCTGCAGCAACGGCGCCGGGACGCCTTCCTCCGGGACGACGACCGCGTTGAATTCTTCCTGGACACCTTCCGGGACGGCCGCACGGCGTACTGGTTCCAGATCAGTGCCGCCGGCTCCAGGGGGGATGCTCTGCTGGCCGACAACGGCGAGCGTTTCAACAAGCGCTGGGATGCCTGGTGGGAGGCGCGCACCAGGATCGAGGCCGATCGCTGGACGGTGGAGATCGCCATTCCCTTCCAGGCCATCGCCTTCGGCGAGTCCGGCGTCTGGAGGATGAACTTCAAGCGCTATCGAGGCGCAGACCGGACCGAGTCGCGCTGGGCCGCGGCTCGCCGGGAGATCCGCTTCTTCACGGTGGCCGAGGGCGTGGACGTGGGTGGCTTCCAGGGTCTCGAGCAGGGGCTCGGCCTGGAGTTCCTGCCCTACGTGAAGTTCAAGTCCGCAGGCCCGGCCGGCCAGGAAGACAGCGACCTCTTCGCCACGGGGGGGGGGGAGATAAGCTGGCGCATCACGCCGCAGCTCACCGGCTCCTTGACCGTCAACACCGACTTCGCGGAGACCGAGGCCGACGAACGGCGGGTGAACCTGACCCGCTTCCCGTTGTTCTACCCCGAGAAACGGGACTTCTTCCTCGAGGACAGCAACCTCTTCGAGTTCGGACGCATCTCGGGCTTTCGCGGCGGCGGCAACCACCTGCTGCCCTACTTCAGCCGGCGCATCGGGCTCTCCCCCCGGGGCGCCGAGGTGCCCCTGGAGGCTGGTCTGCGCCTGGCCGGGCGCATCGAGAACCTGGACCTGGGCCTGCTGGCGGTGCGCACCGGAGCCGTCTCCGGGGAGGGGATCCCGCCGGGCGAGCTCTTCGTGGCCCGACCCTCCCTGCGCCTGTCCCAGGAATGGGCCGCGGGCGGCCTGGTCACCCAGGGCAACCCGGTGAGCCGGGAGCAGAACCTGGTCACCGGCCTGGACTTCCGCTTCAACTCGACGAACTTCCTGCCAGGGACCTTCGGCTGGAACACCTGGTGGGTGCGCAGCGAAGACCAGACCATCGACGACATCGGCTACGCCTGGGGCACCCAGGCGGCCCTCCTGCTCCGGAACTGGAGCTTCGGGGTGGACGTGCTCGCCAGCCAGCGGGCCTTCCAGCCGGCGCTCGGCTTCGTCCGCCGGCCCGGGGAGCGCCGCTTTGCCGGTGAGATCCGCTACGAGCCCCGGCCGGGCAAGGAGTCCTCGGTGCGCAAGTACATCTTCGGCGCCCGTCCCGAGGTGTGGACGGATCTGTCCGGGGAGCTCCAGAGCTACGGCTCCAGGGTGACGCTCTTCGCTCTCGAGTGGCACGATGGCGATCGCTTCTCGGTGGTCTGGGTCCCGGCCGGCGACCGGCCGCCAAGGACCTTCTCCCTGGTCCCGGGGAGCGTCATCCAGGCCGGTGCCTACGACTGGCACACGCTGCGCTCCGAGTACCAGTTCTCCACCGCCCGGCCGGTGTCGGGGCGAGTGAGCATCGAGGCCGGCTCCTGGTACGACGGCTCCATCCAGCGCTATTCCGGACAGGTGGCCTGGCGGCCCAGCGGCTTCCTCCAGAGCTCCCTGAGCTTCCGCCAGGACCACGCCTTCCTGCCGGGAGGCGACTTCATCAGCCGGATCGGCATCTTCAACCTCGACCTGTCCTTCAGCCCGGATCTCACCCTGGAGAACCTGGTCCAGGTGGACAACGTCAGCGACGTCCTCGGGCTCCAGTCCCGGCTGCGTTGGATCCTCGAGGATGGCCGGGAGGTCTTCGTGGTGGTGGACTACGCCTGGCAGGAGGTCCCGGGCGGCGTGGTCGTGCCCCTGGACCGGGACCTGACCGTCAAGGCGGTCTTCGCCCTGCGCTTCTGATGTCCCTGGCCCGGCCCGGCCGCTGGCTGCTGCCCTCCCTGGCGGCATTCCTGCTGGCCTGGGCGGCCCGGGAGGCCTGCAGCCTGCGCTTTCCCTGGCCGGCGCCCGCCGACCGGGGGGGGGAGTGGTTCAGCGCCGACCCGGATGGGCTGTACCACGCCCGCCGCGTCGCCCGCTGCCTGGAGGAAGGCGGGTTGCCGGCCGGCGAGGACCCGCTCCTGGACGCCCCCCGAGGCGCGCCGATCCCCTGGCCGCCCTACTACGACCTGGCCCTGGCCACCGCCCTGCGGCCCCTGGCGCCGCCGCCGGGGCCGGCGCGCCAGCGCTTCCTGGAGCAGGCGGTGGCGACTGTGCCGATGCTGTGCGGCATCCTCGCTGTCCTCCTGGCTGCAGGGGGGGGGGTGCTCCTGGCCGGTACCCGGGGCGCCTGGCTGGCCGGTGGCCTGCACGCCCTCACCTACGGCAGCATCCACTACTCGGTACCGGGTGTGGGCGACCACCACGCCTGGGTCTCCCTCCTGGCCGGGGCCATGCTCCTGACCGTCGCCCTGGCCCTGCGCCGGCCCGAGGACCGGCGACTGGGGCTCAAGGCCGGCCTCGCCGCCGGCGTCCTGGCGGGCCTGCTCCTGGGCTCCTGGGTGGCCTCCCTCCTGTACGTGGTGGAGGTGCAGCTCCTCCTGGGCCTGCTCCTCTTCGTCCACGGCCGCCGGCCCCTGCCCTTCCTGGCGCCCTTCGGCCTGGCCTTCCACGGCGCCGCCCTGGTGGTCCTGGCCCCGGCCCTCCTGGCCAGCCCCTGGCCCGCCCTCCGGCCCTGGGACGTCCTGGACCTGTCCTGCTTCCACGGCCTGGAGCTGGCCCTGGGCCTCCTGGTCTTCCTGCCCCTGCCCTTCCTGGACTCGGCCGCCACCCGCCGGCGGCACCCGTGGCTGGTGGCCGGCGCCCTCCTCGCCCTGGCCCTGGCCCTGCTGGCCCTCGACCTGGGTCCGGCCGCCGGCATCCGGGAGGGTTTCGCCTGGGTCTCCCGGGCCGACGAGTTCATGGGCGGCATCGCCGAGTCCGAGCCCCTCCTGGGTGCCGATCGGACCGGCACCGGAGGCCTCTTCACCTGGCTCGGCCTCGGCGTCCTCCTCCTGCCCCTGGCCTGGGTCCTGGGCTGGCGCCGGCTGCGCAGGGAAGGCCGCCTGGAGTGGCTGCCCTGGCTGGTGGCGGTGCCCCTGCTCCTCCTCCAGGCCCTGGCCCAGCGGCGCTTCGCCGATCCCCTCGCCCTGCCCCTGGCGGTCCTCCTGGCCGGCGGTCTCGCCCCCCTCCTCCGCGGGGGGGGGCGGTGGCGGCTGGCCGTGGCCGCGGTGGCTCCTCTCGCCCTCCAGGCGCCGGTCCTGGTGCGCTGCGCCGAGCGCCTGGCCGAGCAGGGCGAGCTCGGGAGCACGGTGAGTGCCTGGCGCCAGGGGGCCTGGCGGCTCCTGGTCGAGCGCCTCGGCGCCGAGCCCCGTAGCGGCCCCGTGCTGGCTCCCTGGGATCTCGGCCACGCCATCGAGTGGGCGGCGGGGCGGCCGACGGTGGCCACCAACTTCGGCACCTACCTGGGAGAGGACTCCTACCGGGATCCGGCCCGCTTTCTCCTGGCCGCGGACCCGGAGGAGGCCCGGGCCATCGCCCGGGCCCGGGGCGCCACCCACGTGCTGCTGACCAGCGCCCTGCCGGCGGCCTGGCCGGTGCTGGCCCGGGCGGCGGGCGCAGGGCCCGGCGTGGCCCGGCGCTGGCGGGACTCCCTGGCCGCCCGCCTGGCGCCGGTAGGCCGGCCCCTGGCGGCGCCGGCGCCGGCTCCCGGCTGGCTCCGCCTGGTCCACGTCTCCCCC
>CAYMFV010000259.1:0-4738 GCA_964389745.1 uncultured Planctomycetales bacterium
CCACGAGGCGGAGGGCAGATGACGTGGGTGTCGGAGCAGGGCACAGGCCCACCCCCGAAGCCACCGCACCCGCCAGAGCGGCAGGGGAGGATGCGGATGAGGGACAGGGAGGAGGAGCAGCACCAGGCCGGAGGCGACCAGGCGTTCCTGGGCCGGACCCCAGCCGTCGCCCAGGACCTTGCCCAGGTTGGCGGCGGCGAAGGAGGTGACGATGGCCAGGACGCCGGTCTGGATCCCGGCCAAGAGGCACCAGCCGTAGAGGAAGGCGGGCAGGGGACCCAGGAGGCGGGCCAGGGCCACCACCTGGCCGCCGGCCACCGGGTGGCGGACGCCGACCTCGGCCAGGGAGAGGGCGCCGCACAGGGCGATCCCCCCCCCGACGAGCCAGAGGCCCAGGGCCGCCCCGGGGGAGCCGGCCACCGCCGCCACCCGGGCCGGGGTCAGGAAGATGCCGACGCCGATGATGGCCCCGACCACCAGGGCGGTGGCGTGGAGCAGACCGAGGGCCGGACGCGACACCGGCGGGGAGGCGCCCGGCCTGCTCACAGGCGCGCCAGCACCTCCTCGGGCTGCATGGAGTCGGTGAAGCTCCGGCCGTAGTGGACCCGCTCCACCCGGCCGTCGGGACCGATCAGGAAGTCGGCCGGCAGGCCGCCGATGCCGTCCCGGAGGGTGTCCAGCCAGTTGGGCCGGTAGCCGGCCCGGGCCGCCGCCAGGGCCGGCCCCCAGCCCGAGGGCCGGAGCAGGCCCAGGAAGCTGGTGGCGACGCCGTAGAGGCGATAGACGCGCTTCCGGGGATCGGCGAGGACCGGGAAGGGCACCGCCCCCTCACCCTGCACCAGGTGGGCGAGGGCCTCGGGGGGTGAGTGGAAGACCCGGACCACCTCCACTCCCCGTTGCTGGAACTCCGCGTAGGACGCTGCGAACCGCCGCGTCGTCAGGTTGCAGGTCGGTCAGGTGGCGTAGCGGTGGAAGGAGAGGAGCCAGCGCCGGCCCAGGAACTCGGCCGAGGAGAGGTCGCCACCGGCCGCCCGGGGCAGCACGAAGGGCGGGGCGGGGTCGGAGGGCTGGAGTCTGCGGGGCACGAGAAGCGTCTCTGGAGGGGCCTGGCGGGCAGCATAGCGGGCGCTGCCGGCCAGCCCGGGGGCGCCGCCAGCTTCTCTGGTAGCCTGGCAACTCCCTCCGTACCGGCGGGCTTCCCGCCATTCCATCCTGTCCCATGCACCACTTCTTCCCGCATCTCCTGGCGCCGCTGGCCGTCCTCGGCCTCGTCGCATCTCTCCAGGCCACCGTCCAGGACCCGCCGGTGTCCCCCGTCCGCACCACCGCGCCGCCGGCCCCCGTCAGCCTCTGGCACGGCGCGGCGCCTTCCGAGACCGTCGGCCCCTGGACCCTGCGCGCCCCGGACACGGCGGTGCTCGTCGCCGGGGGCACCGCCTCCACCTGGGGCTGGCTGCACGTGGTCAACGCCGCCGTGAGCATCCAGGACGCCTTCACCGGCAGCCCGATGCTGGCCGACGGCTACGCCAACGCCGAGGCCGGCACCTCCATCGAGGTGACCTTCAGCACGCCCGTGACCAACATGCCGGGGCCGGACCTCGTCGTCCTGGACGCCCGCTTCGACGCCGGCAGCTACACGGTGGCCACGGAGTACGACGGATTCTCCGCCACGGTGAGCCCGAGCTTCATCAACTCCGGCGAATCCCGAAGTTACTACTACGAGCACAACCTCCCCGGCAGTCCCTTCAGCGCTTCCATCTGGGGGGGGGAGGTGGACCTCTCAAGCCTCGGCGTGCCGGCCGGCAGCTCGGTTGCCCGGGTGCGCTTCACGACCAGCGACGGCGCCGGCGACCCCATCGGCCTCGGCGCCATCGTCGGGGGCCTGACCCTGACCATTACCGGCCCCTGCCCCGGTCTGGTGACGGTGGACGTCAGCGGCGCTTCGCCGGGCGGGACCGTGGCCATCGTCTACGCCCTCGCCCAGGGCTCCTTCCCGGTGCCTTCGGGCCGGCCCTGCGCTGGCACGGTCCTGGGGCTTGCGGCGACGGGCATCACTCTGGCGGCGACGCCGACCGCGGATCCCACTGGCAGCGTCAGCCTGCCCGCGACCCTGCCGGGCAACGCCTGCGGCGTGGTGGCGGTGCAGGCCGTGGACATCACGACCTGCACCACGAGCAACGTGGTCCAGCTCTGACCCGGAGACCCAGAGGCTCCCGCCGCGGCGGCCCGCGGCGGGGGCCGGGCTACTCCGGCTCCTCCTCGTCCTGGTCCAGGCCGAGCTCGGCCCGGACGTCCACCGGGCCCCGATAGATGGTGGCCACGGCCTCCTGGAAGGTGGCGGCCAGGGCCGGGTCCTGGTCCCGGCTCACCTTGGCCAGGTGGCGCAGGTACTGGACCGTCATGCGGGTGGCCCGGACGAAGTCCCCGGGGGCGGCGGAGGTGTACTGGGCGAGGTCGGCGAAGTCCTTGCCTCGGGCGTAGGCGTAGAGGGCCGGGCTCATGCCCTCGTCGAGCTGCTTGAGGCTCGGTTCCAGGCCGGCGGCCACCTCCTGCTCGATGGCGTAGTCGACACACTCCTTGGCCCGGCGCAGCAGGCCGCGCATGGGCCGCAGGGCGTTGCGCCAGAACTCCTCCCGGCGCCGGCTCTCGTGGATGACGGCGCCCACCAGCCCGCACAGGGCCGGCGGGTCGGCGTCGTGGAAGACGCCCTCGAAGAGCATCTCGGTGAGCTGGATCTCGTAGCCGTAGAGGTGCAGGGCGGTGCGGCCCCGGGGCAGGACCTCCCGCTCCCCGGCGATGTAGCCCATGGCGTCGAGGAAGCGGAAGCGCTTCTCCAGGAGGGCCCGGACCCGGCGGCGGTTCTGCTCCTCCCGCTTGCGGCTGTGCTCCCGGGCCTGGAAGGCGGCGAAGGAGCGCTCCCAGGCGTCGGCTGCGCCCTGGTTGCCGGTGGCGCCGTGGAGATGGATGAGGGTGGCGTAGTCCAGGTCGAAGCGCGACAGGATGGGCTCCACCGCCCCCCCCTGGATGCGGTGCAGGGGCGCCTCCAGGACGTCCTCGTGCTCCAGGACCGCGTAGACGAGACCGACCTCGTCCATGCCCAGGCGACCGGCCCGCCCGGCCATCTGCAGGTAGTCCCGGGTCCGCAGGTAGTCGAAGTCCACGCCGTCGAACTTGGTCAGGGAGTCGAAGACCACGCAGCGGGCCGGGGCGTTGATGCCGAGGGCGAAGGTCTCGGTGGTGTAGAGGAGCTTGATCAGGCCCCGGGTGAAGAGCCGTTCGACGATCTCCTTGTGCAGGGGCATCATGCCGGCGTGGTGGGCGGCGATGCCCTGGAGGACCTGGGAGCGGAGCTCGGCCATGGCGCCCTCGGGCAGGGAGAACTCCCGCCGGGCCTCCTCCCAGATCTCCTCCACCTGCCGGACCTCCGCCGGCGTCAGCAGGCTGCGGCTCCGGGCCGCCTGCCCCGCCTTGCGCTCGCACAGGCGCCGGGAGAAGCAGAAATAGAGGACCGGCAGCTTGCCCTCGCCGATGAGGGTGTCCAGGAGGGGCCCGTCGTCCCGCCGGTGCCAGGAGCGGTCCTTGCGGTGCGCCTGGAAGCGCTTGCGCAGACTCTTCAGGCGGCCGGGGGCGAAAACGCCGACCTTGGGGTGGTAGAGGTAGTGCTTGAGGGGCACCGGCCGGCGGCGCTCCTCGATGACCTCCACCGGTCGTTCCCGAATCCGTTCCAGCCAGGCGGCGAACTGGCCCAGGTTGGCGATGGTGGCCGACAGGGCGACGATGCCGCACTCCTGGGGGAGGAAGAGCAGGGTCTCCTCCCACACCGAGCCTCGCTCCGGGTCGTCCATGTAGTGGACCTCGTCGAAGACCACGACGCCCACGTCCCGGAGGCGCGCGGGATCCTCGCACAGGGTGTTGCGCAGGATCTCGGTGGTCATCACCAGGACCCGGGCGTCGGGGCGCAGGGTGATGTCGCCGGTCATCAGGCCCGCGTCCTGGATCTCCGGGTCGGCACGGAAGTCCCGGAACTTCTGGTTCGACAGGGCCTTGATGGGGGCGGTGTAGAGGACCCGTTGGTCCCGTTGCAGGGCCAGGTGGATGGCGTACTCCGCCACCAGGGTCTTGCCGGCGCCCGTGGGGGCGGCAACGATCACGTTGTGGCCGGTGTCCAGCGCGGCGGCGGCCCGGAGCTGGAAGGTCGACAGGGTGTAGCCCTTGAAACGGGCAGGTCCGGCGCGGCGGCGAGCAGCCATGGGCGGCAATGTCGGCTGGCGGGCGGGGCGCGGTCAAGGTAGAACTCCTGCCATGCGCGTCCAGGCCTGGATGGCGGTGGCCCTGCTCCTGGTCCTGGCCCTGCTCCTCTGGCTGGCCGGTCGGGGCGGGGGCGGTCCCCGTTTCCGGGCCGTCTCCTCCTACCGGGTCGAGCGCCTCCCCGAGGAGCTGCCCGGTCCGTGGTGGGAGCTCCTGGCTGCCCGCCTGGCCGAGGGCCCGGTGGTGGCCCTGGAGGATCCCCGGGCGCCCGAGCGCATCCGCACCCACCTCCTGGCCGTGCCCTGGATCCGGTCCGAGAGCCTGGAGGTCCTCCCGGCCCTTCCCGACGGCTTCCAGGTCCGCTTCCGGCCCCGGAGCCCGCGCCTGGCGGTGCTCCGGGCGGGACGGCGGGTGGCGGTCCTGGCCGAGGACGGCACCTCCCTGCCGCCGGGCATCCCCGAGCCCTATCTCGAGGTCATGGCCGGGGTCC
>CAYMFV010000260.1:0-4716 GCA_964389745.1 uncultured Planctomycetales bacterium
GCTCCCCCCGGGGCGTGAGCCCGGCCCGGCGGGTGTCGGCGGCGATGCTGTCCGGGTCGAGCCAGGCGGGGGGCTCCAGGCCCTCGGCCAGGAGCAGCCACTTGGCCGCGGACAGCACCCCGTCCAGGTCGCCGTGGCAGAGGACCGTGCGGACCGGACCGGCGGCGGCCACGACCTCGGCGGTCACCAGGGGCGGGCAGGCCGGCGCCTCCCGCCGGGGCACCAGGAGGAAGCGGGGATCCGCCGCCACCCGCTCCCAGGCCGGCTGGTCGTGGTGGTCCACCCAGGCGGCCAGGCGCTCGCCCAGGGCCGCGGCCCAGGCCAGGTCCCGCTCGGGATCCTGGGCCTGGAAGGCCAGGTCCAGGACCGCGACCTGGCCGGCCAGGGTTTCTGGCGGCGGCAGGCGGCCCGGGCGAGCGGTGCGCATCGCCAGGGGCAGGGTGTCGGGTGTGGGGGAGTCGGCCAGGACGAGGGAAGGTTAACCTTGGGCGCTCCGGGGGCCACCGGCCCCCCTTCCGCGCCCCCGACTTCCCCCCGAGCAGAGCCGTGAAGCCCCACCTCGACCGCGCCGCCGAACTGGAACGCCGCCTGGAGCAGATCAAGGAGAGTCTTTGACTACCTCCGGCGCCGGGAGGAGAAGGAGCGGATCGAGAAGCAGATGGCCGGGGCCGGCTTCTGGGACGACCAGGAGCGGGCCCAGGCGGTGGTGGCGCGGCTGAAGGCCGCCCGGGCGGTGGTGGAGCCGGTGGAGGCTGCCGCCACGGCCCTGGAGGACGTCCGCACCCTGGCCGAGCTGGCCGAGGAGAGCGGGGACACCGAGGCCGTGGAGGAGGACGTCCGGGCGGCCCTGGCCGAGGCCGAGCGCCGGGTCGGCGAGCTGGAGTTCCAGGTGATGCTCGGCGGCCCGGACGACATCCGCAATGCCTTCCTGACCGTCCAGGCCGGGGCGGGCGGCGTCGACGCCGCCGACTTCGCCAGCATGCTCCTGCGCATGTACCTGCGCTGGGCCGAGAAGCACGACTACGAGATCGAGGGCATCGAGGTCCTGGAGGACGAGGAGGCCGGCATCCGCCACGCCACCTTCCTCATCAAGGGACCCTACGCCTTCGGCTACCTCAAGGCCGAGCGGGGCGTGCACCGGCTGGTGCGCATCTCCCCCTACGACGCGGCCGGCCGCCGCCACACCGCCTTCGCCGCCGTCGAGGTGATGCCGGAGCTGGACGAGGACGTGCCCATCGAGATCAAGGACGAGGAGATCCGGGTGGACACCTACCGGGCGGGGGGGGCCGGCGGCCAGCACGTCAACAAGACGGACTCGGCGGTGCGCATCACCCACTTGCCCACCGGGATCGTGGTCCAGTGCCAGAACGAGCGCAGCCAGCACAAGAACCGGGCCACGGCCATGCGCATCCTCAAGGCCCGCCTCTACGAGCTGCGCCAGCGGGAGCGGGACGCCGAGCTCAAGAAGCTCTACGGCGAGAAGGGCGAGATCGCCTGGGGCTCCCAGATCCGCTCCTACGTCCTCCACCCCTACCAGATGGTGAAGGACCACCGCACCGGCCATGAGACCGGCAACACCCAGGCGGTCCTGGACGGTGCCCTGGACGACTTCATCCACGAGTACCTCCGTTCCCACAGCCACGCCACCGATGCCTGATGCCGCCACCGAGCGCCTGCCCGTCCGCCGGGCCCTGCTGAGCGTCTACCACAAGGAAGGAGTGGAGGAGCTGGCCCGGGCCCTGGTCGAGGGGGGGGCGGAGCTCCTCTCCACTGGCGGCACCCTCCGGGCCCTGGCGGCCGCCGGCCTGCCGGTGAGCGAGGTGGCCGCCTACACCGGCTTCCCGGAGATGCTCGACGGCCGGGTCAAGACCCTGCACCCGAAGATCCACGGCGGGCTCCTCGGCCGCCGGGACCTGGACGAGCACCGGCGGCAGATGGCGGAGCACGACATCCCGCCCATCGACCTGGTGTGCGTCAACCTCTACCCCTTCGAGGAGACGGTGGCCGCCGGTGCCGGGCTGGAGGAGGTCGTCGAGAAGATCGACATCGGCGGCCCGGCCATGCTGCGCAGCGCCGCCAAGAACCACGCCCACGTGGCCGTGGTCTGTGACCCGGCCGACTACAAGCTGGTGGCCGCAGCCGTGCGGGAGGGGGGCACGACCCTGGCCCTGCGGCAGTGGCTGGCGGCCAAGGTCTTCGCCCGGACCGCCGCCTACGACGCGGCCATCGCCGCCTGGCTGCAGGAGCACGCCGGCGAGGGGGGGGAGTGGCCGGAACACCTGGCCGTCGCCGGCCGCCGGGTGGCCGTGCTCCGCTACGGGGAGAACCCCCACCAGTCCGGCGCCTTCTACGCCGACCCGGTGCCCACCGGCCTGGGGGCGGCGGAGGTCCTGCCCGGCGGCAAGGAGCTCTCCTACAACAACCTCCTGGACCTGGACGGCGCCCTGGCGGCGGTGGGCGACCTGCCGGCGCCGGCGGCGGTGGTGGTCAAGCACAGCAACCCCTGCGGCGCCGCCGTGGCGCCGACGGCGGCCGCGGCCCTGGAACGGGCCTGGGAGGGAGATCCCCTCAGCGCCTTCGGCTCGGTGGTGGCCCTGAACGTCCGCCTGGACCGGGCGGCGGCGGAGTTCCTGTGCCAGGGGCAGAAGTTCGTGGAGGTGCTGGCGGCGCCGGACTTCGCGCCCGAGGCGGTGGAACGGCTGCGCCAGGGGCCGAAGTGGGGCCAGAGCCTGCGCCTGGTCCGGGTCAGGGAGCTGGCGGCCGGTCCCCTGGAGCGGCGCTTCGAGCTGCGCCGGGTCGCCGGCGGCTTCCTGGCCATGGAGGCGGACCGGCGCACCGCCTTCCAGGAGGGACTCGAAGTGGTCGGCAAGGTGCCCCCCCCGAGGGGGGCGAGCAGGATCTCCGCCTGGCCCAGACCCTGGTCAAGCACCTCAAGTCGAACGCCGTCTGCCTGGTCCGGGACGGCATGCTCGTGGGCGCCGGGGCCGGCCAGATGAGCCGGGTGGACAGCGCCCGGATCGCCGTCGAGAAGGCCGGCGAGCGGGCCCGGGGCGCGGTGGCCGGCTCCGACGCCTTCTTTCCCTTCCCCGACGGGATCGAGGTCCTGGCCGCCGCCGGCGTGGCCGCGGTCGTCCAGCCCGGCGGCTCCCGCCGGGACGAGGAGGTCACCGCCGCCGCCGACCGCCTGGGCGTGTGCATGGTGCACACGGGCGTCCGGCACTTCCGGCACTAGAGCGTGACGATGGGCTGCCGGCCGGGAAACGCGACGGCCATGCACCGGGCTGCACCGGATCGCGAATCCGGATTCCTAGAGCGGCCAGTTGGGAAGCGGGAGGCCCTCGGGAGATCAGGCGAAGCAGGAGCCACGGGCTTGACCTCCTCTTTTCGGGTGTGGTAGGAAGGTCTCGACCTCGTGGACGGGGGGGACCCTTGGTTACACCCTTGGATTGATGACGAAGAGCCACCGGACTTTTCTGGAACTCCTGGGGCGCTGGGCGTCTGGCGTTCCTCGCCTCGCCTCGCGTAAGCGGTTGATCTCCCGGCAGGGCCTGGTCCGGGTCGGCCTGCTGGCGTTGTTGCTGGTGGCGGCAGCGCTGCACCTGGCGTGGAGCGGCACGAGGAGGCCGACCATGCTGTACTACCCGGTGCCGACCGCCGCCCAGTCGGACTACCTGTCGGACCACGAGGGTCGGGACCCGTGCGAGGATCCGGAGGGCACGGATGGCGCAGGGGAGCAGGAAACGGGCGGGCCGTGCCCGGAAGAGGACGGCGACACGGCCCAGCCTGCCGGGCAGGAGGACACGGGCGGGGGGGAGCCAGAGGAGGTGGGCTGGACCCGGTTCGATCCATGCACCGGGGAGCCGATCTCGTGCAAGACGGATGTCTACGTGACGATGCTCGAGCAGCCCTGCGATGGGCTGCCATCGGGAAGCGGCGAGGGCGGCAGCATGGGCACCCCCGCGGAGAGGCCGACGGCGACCTTCCCCGAGCTGCTGCCCAACCCGACGCCGCCGATGCCCTCGCGTGCGGGGGGGAGCGGCGGTTCCTCCTCCCTGGACAGCCCGCAGGTGAGCGCCCGAACCGGGGAGGTCGTCTGGACGGAGACGGACCTGGTGCTGCCGGGTGTGGGAATGAGCTTCCGGCTGCAGCGGACGTGGCGGTCGGGCCTGGCGAGCTACAAGAGCGTGTTCGGGATGGGCTGGGAGTTATCGCAGCACCAGCTCCTGTGGCTGAACGGGATGGGGGGTGGCCCCGACAGCCGGGTGACGGTGACGACGGGGAGTGGTCCGGTGGTGAGCTACAGGAACTCGAGCACGGATCCCACCTGGTACGGCCGGGATGGTTCGCGGACCTGGTTCGAGTTCAAGGCGCTGGCGAGGAACGGGCACGACATCTTCGTCCGCTACGAGCCGTCGGGGCTGCAGAGCGTGTACGAGCGGCTGGCAGCAAATGACGACTGGTTCTACCTGGTGGAGACGCGGGACCTGCGGGACAACAGGATCGAGTTCCGTTACGAGCCGGCGCCGGCGCAGTCGAACTACCCGACGGCGTATCGCCTGGCATCGGTGGTAGACACGGTGGGCCGGGAGATCGTGTTCGAGTGGACGGCGGACGAGGTGACACTGGAGCGGGTGCGTGTGCTGGATGCTCCCGGCGGCACGGAGCTGGGCCGGGTGGAGTACAGCTACACTGATGTGACGGAGCCCGCGAACAACG
>CAYMFV010000261.1:0-4657 GCA_964389745.1 uncultured Planctomycetales bacterium
GTGCGGCGGCGGGAACCAGCACATAGATCCGAGCGGGAGCGATTCCCTTCCCCTGCTTCTGTCCCGACAGCCCGTGGCCCATTGTCACGGAGCTGTCACCACCTGGAAGGACGGGTCCACCATGGCGGGGTTACACCATGGATGTCATGAGGCCCTCCCCGTGGAGCCCGCCCCCGCTGCCCCGCCAGCACGGTGCCTGGGCCATGCTCGCCATGCCCCTGGTCCTGGGCCTGGCGGCCGCCCGCAGCCTCCACCCCGGGGCCCTCCTGGCGATCGCGGCCATGCTCCTGACCTTCCTGGCCCGGTCCGCCGCCGTCCCTGCCGGCCAGCGCCTGCTCCGCCGCCGTCCGGCGTCCTGGTCGTGGCTCGGCTGCCACCTGGTCTGGACGGTCCTCTGGTTCCTGGCCGGCACTGCCGCCCTGGCCGGCGCCGTCCTCCTGGCCCCGGCTGCCACACGTATGGACGCCCTGGCGGTGGCCCTGCTGGTGGGGGTCCTGGGCGCCAGCCACTCCGCCGCCGCCCTCCTGGGCCGGGAGCGGCGGCTCCTCTTCGAGGTCCTGGGCATGAGTGGCCTGGCCCTGGCCGCCGCCCTGGTGCTGACCGTTTCCGGGCAGCCCCTCTCCGGAGCGGTCCTGGGCGTGGCCCTCCTCGCCTGGACCTACGACCTGTCGACCCTGGCCCATATCCGGGCCCGGCGCCGGGAGGGCTGGCGCCGCACCGCCTGCCTCGCCACCCAGGTCCTCCTGGGGCTGGCCATCGCCCTGGCCTGGGCCCGGGGTTGGTTGCCCCCCCTGGCCCTGCTGGTCTGGACCCCTCTCGTCCTCCGGGGCCTCTGGGCCCGGCTGCAGCCGCCCGCCGACCTCCGGGACCTGGGCCTCCGGGAGCTCCGGATCTCCACCGCCTTCACCCTCCTGGCGGTGGCAGCATACCTGGTGTGAGCAGCCATCCCGGGGACGCCACTGCCATCGACCCTCTCCGTCGCCTCCTGACGCGCTGGCGGGAGGACCCGCTGGGCACCTACCAGACCTGGTTCCTCTGGGAGGAGCGGCTGAAGAACTTCCGCTCCATACGGCGGGGCGTCGCGACCGTGGTCGCCGAGATCGAGGCGGACAGCTTCGGCAATGTCTACAAGGGCTCCTCCCTCGAGACCGTCGTGAAGTCCATAGCCGAGCAGAGGCAGGTCTTCCGCGGTGCCGACCACGCCTTCCTGTGGAAGCCGAAGCTGCGCATTCCCGACATCTACGAGAGCCGGCAGAACCAGCTCGCCTTCGGACGCTTCCTCCAGACCTGCGCCTGCTGCTCGGGTGACGAGGCGGAGGTCCTCGAAGCCATCCAGGTCCTGGATCGTGCCGCAATCAAGGGGCTCGGACCTGCCGCCGCCAACATCCTCTACTTCCTCCACCCGACCGTGGTCCCGCCGTTCAACACGGCGATCGCGAAGGGCTACAACGCCCTCACCGGCGCCAAGGTGAGGCTCGGCCGGTGGGACGAGTACCTGGCGGTGCGCCGGGGGATCCTGGAGCTGAACTCCAGGTACAGGGACCTTCTCTCCAACGACCTCGGGGCCATCGCCGGCTTCCTCTTCGATGTCGGGTCCGGGAGGTACCCGCCGCCGCCCCGGGAGCAGGCTGGTGAGGCGCTGGCGCGTTGGGAGGAGGACCTGGCCCGGGTCCGCGCCGAGTCCGCACGTGCCGACCGTGCGATCCGGGCCGCCCGTGCCGAGGACCACACGCACACGGAGATCCAGGGGTGGCTGCGTGACCTCGGCCTCGCCGTGGGCTTCGCCGTGTGGATCGCGAGCAACGACGGGAATCGCCCCTTCGGCAACGGGCGGCTGGCGGACGGCTGCCTGGACCGCCTCCCGGAGGACCTGGAGGCGTCGCCGGCCCACGACAGCGTGCGGATGATCGACGTCCTCTGGATCGACGCGGCCATGGATCGCGTGGTGGCCGCCTTCGAGGTCGAGCACACGACATCGATCTACTCCGGCATCCTGAGGATGTCGGATCTCGCTCTTGGCCTGGGGCCGGATGGCCTGTCCCTGTTCCTCGTCGCCCCCGATGCCCGGGAGGGTGACGTGCGTGAGCAGTTGCGGCGACCCGCCTTCAATCGCGTGATCGATCTGCTGGACCTGCGGTTCATCCCCTACAGCGAGCTGGCGCGGCACCGTGAGGCCATCGCCCGCTTCGGGCAGGGCATGAAGCCAATCGAGGCCATCGCCCGACGGCCGTGGTGAGGACCCTCGCTCCCCGGCCGGCGATGCGGCTCCAGGATCACGCCGTGCCTACCGGCGGCACGTAGCGCAGGAAGATCTCCCGGATCTCGTCCGCCCGCTCCCGGACGTCCTGCGAACGCCACTCCCGGGTGTCCACCGGTTCCAGGACGTCCACCCGGACAGCCCCCGTCCGGGGCACCAGCCGGCCCATGGGCAGGACCTGGTCGATGCCCCGGAAGATCATCGGCACCACCGGCGCCCGGGTCTGGATGGCCAGATGGAAGGGGCCCATCTTGAAGGGCTGGAGCCCGCCCTGGCGGGAGCGCGTCCCCTCCGGGGCGATGAGGATGGACCAGCCCTCCTCCCGGACCTTGGCGGTGGCGGCGGCGATGCTGCGCTGGGCCGCTTCCCGGTTGCCCCGGTCCACGGGGATGAAGAGGGCCGCCCGCATCGCCCGGCCCAGCACCGGGATGCGGTGGAACTCCCGCTTGTAGAGGACCGTGCAGTGCTCGGGCCACATGGCCGTCAGCACCATCAGGTCCAGGAGGCTGACGTGGTTGAAGACGACGATGCGCGGGGCCGGGCCCAGGTTCTCGGCCCCGTGGACCACCAGGCGGATGCCCAGGATGCGCAGCAGTCCCTTGCCCCAGCCGTGGATGATGGCCGTCCGGTGCCGCTGGAAGGAGGAGGGCAGGATGTTCGCCCAGAGAGAGCCGATCAGGGCGTAGCCGAAGGCATAGCCGGCGGCCAGGGGGAAGAGGAGGAAGCCCCGGAGCCGGCTGCCCGGCCGGGCATCCCAGGGTGCCGGATCGCCTGCTAGCATGGCCTCGATCGTGGCCAGGGGCCGGCGGGCGGCCGCTGCCATCCTGCTGTCAGTGCTTCCAGGAGGTCGTGCATGATTGCGAGCATCATCCTAGGGTTCCTCCTCCAGGAACCCGAAGCGGCGCCGGCGCCCCCGGCCCTGCCCGAGGACGCCCGGGTGCTGCTCGAGCGCATGGCCGGCGCCCAGGGCGTCGAGCTCGAGTTCCTCGGGCGCATCGCTGTGGACGGCGACGAGCCCACCCGCCTCGATGTCAAGGGGGAGTTCCACGCCGGCGACGGCCGGAGCGGCTGGCTGGCCGTCACCCTCACCGACGGGGGGGGCGAGGAGAGCAGCTTCGAGGCCCTTGGCGACGGCGAGCGGGTGCTCCTGGTGGACCACGAGGACCGCAACTGGCTGCCCATCGGGGACTCCTTCGGCGAGCTCCTGTCCATGGTGCCGGTCCTGCCCCTGGCCCTGTGGAGCGGCATCGTCGAGGTGGACCAGCTCCAGGGTGCCTGGGAGGAGGCCGAGCCCGCCAACCCCATGCTCCGGGTCCTGGCGATCCGGATCCGTCCCGAGGACCCGGCCGAGTACCTCTGGTTCGGGCCGGAGGACGAGCTCCTGGCGGTCAGCACCACCATCGGTGCGGAGGACGACGGCCGGGCCACCCTCCACTTCTACTTCCACCACGCCGCCTTCCTGGCCGAGACCGACCCGGCCGACTACCGGCGCTCCCCGCCCGAGGACTACACCGCCTTCGAGGTCGAGATGCCGGACTACGAGGCCAGGCTGCTGGCCGTGGGTGCGGAGGCGCCGGAGGTCACCTTCCGGGACATGGAGGACCGGGAGTTCACCCTGGCAAGCCTCCGGGGCAGGACCGTCCTCCTGAACTTCTGGTTCTACCACTGAGGCGGCTGCCGCGCGGAGATGCCCGAGCTCCAGGATCTCTGGTCAGAGATCAGCAAGAATCGGGACGACGTGCTCTTCCTGTGCGTGAACATCGGCGACGCCAAGGAGGTCATTGCCCAGTGGTGGCAGGAGGACGGCTTCACCATGCAGGCCGTCCGCCAGGAGGACGACGAGATCTCCGAGGCCTTCGGCGTCCAGGCCTATCCGACCAACTACGTCCTCGGCCCGGACGGCAAGGTGGTCTACCGCGGCGTCGGCTGGGACGCCAAGGCCGTCCGCGAGGCCCTGGCCAGCACCAGACGCTAGCCCTGGTACAGGGGCCGAGGTCCTCCCCCCCGGGTGACGAGGCGCTCCACGTCGGCGGCCCGGGGGAGGGAGGGCTGGGCGCCGGCCCGGGTGCAGGCCAGGGCGCCGGCGGCCGCTCCCAGGCGCAGGGCCCGGACCGGGTCCCGGCTCCGGCTCCACTCCACGGCGAAGCCGGCGGCGAAGGCGTCGCCGGCGGCGGTCGTGTCCAGGATCTCCACGATGTAGGCCGGCTGGAGGAGCGGCTCGTCCCCGTGGCGGTAGAGGACGGCCCCCTCGCTGCCCAGGGTGAGGACCAGCATGCGCGGGCCGAGCTCCAGGAGGACCTCCGCCAGCTCGCCCAGATCCACGTCCTCGTCGTCGGCCCGGCCGCAGAGGGTGAGGGCCTCGTTGTGGTTGAGGAGGAGGATCTCGGTGGCCTCCAGGAG
>CAYMFV010000262.1:0-4644 GCA_964389745.1 uncultured Planctomycetales bacterium
CGACCCCGGCGGTCGCGCAGATCCAGGCTCCGGTGCAGAAGGCGACCACGCCTCAGTTCGCCGGCGTCTACCGCATGGCCGAAGGCACTCTCGACCGGTCGGCGGCTACGCCCCGCGGCGGCCCCGCGGTGATCTTCAACAACATGACCCTCTCCGGTTACTACAGCGTCCCCGGCGCCAACCAGGAGTGGATCGACGAAGGCGGCCTGCTCGACCGCAACACGAGCCTGAGCGACCAGATCAACGGCTTCGACTTCGTGTACTGCTCGACCGAGCCGGACCCGACCCAGAACAGTGGCACGATCACCATCACCTTCTACGATGATACCGTCCGCTGCGCAGGTCCGCCCACCTGGCCGACCAACAACTGCGCCTACGACGTCATCGGCCTGCCCCTGGGCGGTGCCACCGGCAACATCCAGTGCTGGATCGTCTCTGTGGACCTCCAGTTCGGCTTCGAGTGCCCGCCCAACCACAGTTTCCCCGACTTCCGCACCGAGGAAATGGGTGTGGTGGACCGCCTGTTCGGCTGGGGTTTCATCCCCTGGCAGAACAACACCGGCCCGTGGCTCGCCAAGGGTGGCTACCGGCGCGACAACAGCTTCACCTGGTTCGACCCGACCACCGGCGCCTTCATCGGCTGCTTCTGGTTCGGTGGCTTCCCCTTCGCGAACTTCGCGATGAGGCTCTACGGCAACCCGGTGGACATGCACTACCTGAACCCCAGCAATCCGGTCGGGCAGTTCAATCCGCCAAACCCCCTCGCCATGGATTCGGACGACGAGGTGTTGGCCGGGGGGACCATCACCATCACCATGGTTGCGGGCTGGGATCCTGCCAAGTGGTACTGGCTGCTGGCCTCGACAGACTGCCGAACGCCCGGCCTACAGCTCGGGGCCAACGGCGAACTCATCATCGACCACACTACGCTGCTGTCGATGGCCCCGATGCCGACGCAGACCACGACCTACACGGTCCCGCCCAGGGTGCGTGGCTTCACCATCTACCTCCAGTCCATCTGCCTCGACAACACCAACCCGCCCGCCGCGAACAACGTCGGACCGCTGAGCAACGCTCTCTGCTTCCTTGTGAAATAGCAGAGGGCAATCCGAAGCCCAGTGCCGGCCGGGCGCGGGGAGCCCGCTGGCTTGGCGCCTCGTCGCGAAAGCGGCGGGGCGCTTTCCGTCGTGGAGACGGGGCCCAGGCCTTGCCGGGATGCCCCACCCGGGAGACACCTGCATGACGGATCCGGTCTCCACATCGCAGCTCAAGACGCGGCTTTCCCTCCGATGATGTTCCTCCAGTGCGCCATCCGGGGGGACCTGTCTGGCGCTCCAGTGCCGATCCTGGCCCGCAACCCCTGACAAACCCAGCCCTTCCGAAAAAGCAAACCCGTAAAGGTGGGTGTCGCCATCACCCGCAGGACCGGATGTCGCTGCTCAGCCCTCATCCGCATCACCACCCGGGCCGGGCACGGCGCCGGCAAGCCCACGGACCTGCGCATCGCCGAGGCCGCCGATCGCCTGGCCTTCGCCTGGCAGGCGCTGAAGAGAGCGTGAATCCGGCCTGGGGCGGCCTGCTGGGCAGGATGTTGCCGTGTTTTTATTAAGGACCCGACATCCCATCCATGACAGCGTAAACACCGCAGCCTTGGCGACTTCAGCCAAAGCAACTTCCTGCTGTCTTGCTCCCGACCCGGGACCATACATAGGACATTGCTAAATATCGCCGAGACAACCGAAGATCTCAAATATAACCAGGGTTGTCGATTCCCGGTCGTGCCACCGCCACCCCCATCCTCTCGTCGCGGTGACCGACAGGAGCCGGCCCGGCAGCCTGCTGCCGGTCTTCCCCAGACCCCATGAGACTCTCTCGATGAAGCGAACCCTTTCCCTTGGCCTGCTTCTGGCGGGCCTGGCGACCCCGGCGGTCGCGCAGATCCAGGCTCCGGTGCAGAAGGCGACCACGCCTCAATTCGCCGGCGTCTACCACATGGGCGAAGGCACCCTCGACCGGTCGGCGACCTCGCCGCGCCTGGGCCCCGCGGTGCTCTTCAACAACATGATCCTCTCCGGCTACTACAGCGTCCCCGGCGCCGGCCAGGAGTGGATCGATGAGGGTGGTCTCCTCGACCGCAATGCCCCGATTCCGGGTGACCCGGATCCGTGGGACCAGATCAACGGCTTCGACTTCGTGTACTGCTCGACGGAGCCGGACCCGACCCAGAACAGCGGCACGATCAGCATCACCTTCTACGACGAGACCGTCCGCTGCGCGGGGCCGCCCACCTGGCCGACCGCCAACTGCGCCTACGACATCATCGGCCTGCCCCTGGGTGGCGCCACCGGCAACATCCAGTGCTGGATCGTGACCGTGGACCTGATGTGCGGCTTCGAGTGCCCGCCGGACATGAGCGGTGAGTTCCGCACCGAGGACCTGGGTGTCGTGGATCGCCTCTTCGGCTGGGGCTTCATCCCCGCGCAGAACAACACCGGCCCGTGGCTCGCCAAGGGTGGCTACCGGCGCGACAACAGCTTCACCTGGTTCGACCCGACCACCGGCGCCTTCATCGGCTGCTTCTGGTTCGGTGGCTTCCCCTTCGCGAACTTCGCGATGAGGCTCTACGGCAACCCGGCGAACCAGCGCTACCTGAACCCCCCGGGAGCGATCAACCCCCTGTGCTTCTCCCTGGACACGGAGGTGATCGTCGGGGCCAACGTGACCTTCACCCTGAGTCCGGTTGACCCCAACCAGTGGTACTGGATCGTCGTCAGCCTGGCCGACCTGCCGAACCCCATCAACCTGGGCGCCGCGGGTTACGTCATCATCGACCCGGGGCAGATCATCCAGACCATCCCCATGGGCCAGGGCAACGGCACCGTCACCCTGACCATCCCGGGGAGCGCCTCCGGGCTGTACGTCGATGTCCAGCTGGTGTGCACAAGCGACTCCAACCCGCCCAACCCGGGCAACGTGACGGGGCTGTCGAACGCCATCTGGATCTGCATTCCCTGATCAGGGCAATCCGAAGCCCAGTGCCGGCCGGGCGCGAGGAGCCCGCTGGCTTGGCGCCCCGTCGCGAGAGCGGCGGGGCGCTTTCCGTCGTGGAGACGGGGTCCAGGCCTCGCTAGGATGCCCCGCCCGGGAGGCACCTGCATGACGGATCCGGTCTCCACGCCGCTGCTCAAGACCCGGCTGTCCCTGATGATGCTCCTCCAGTACGCCATCTGGGGGGCGTGGCTGCCGCTGGTCTATCCCTTCCTCAACGAGCACCGGGGCATGTCCCCGGTGGAGGTGGGCAACCTCATCTCCATCGGCGCCGTCGGCGCCCTGGTCGCGCCCTTCCTGGCCGGCCAGACGGTGGACCGCTGGTTCCCCACCGAGAAGTTCCTGGCCGTCAGCCACCTCCTCGGCGCAGTCCTGGTCTGGCAGCTCGCCGAGCTGGAGACCTTCGGCGAGTTCCTGGTCTTCTCCCTCCTCTACTCGGTCATCTACTCGCCGACCATTTCCCTGACCAACTCCATCGCCTTCCACCACCTCCCGGACCGGGACCGGGACTTCGGCAAGGTGCGGGTCTGGGGCACCGTCGGCTGGATCGCGGTGGGCATCGGCATCGGCCAGTGGCTGCTCCACACCCACACGCCGGAGGGGGTCGGGCCCGAGGCCGTCCGGGCCGCCCAGGTGGCCGGCATGGCCGACGCCTTCCGGGTCAGCGCCATCCTCGGCGCCCTCCTCGGGATCTTCTGCCTCTTCCTGCCGCACACCCCCCCCCAGAAGGGCCGGACCGCCTTCGCGCCGGGCGAGGCCCTCCGGGAGGTCCTGTCCAACCGCACACTGGTGGTCCTCTTCCTGGTGGCCTTCCCGGTCTCCATCATCCACCAGTTCTACTTCGTCCACACGGCCGGTTTCCTCGGCCGCCTGCAGCTCCAGGCCGGCTTCATCAACGACATCTTCGGGGTCGGCGGCGGCGGCCTGATGACCATCGGCCAGATGTCCGAGATCCTGGTCCTTGGCCTGATCCCGTTCTTCGCCCGGAAGTACTCCCGCAAGGCCTTCCTGACCCTGGGTCTCGTGGCCTACTTCCTGCGCTTCCTGGTCTTCGCTTTCCTGCCCGAGCCAGCGGCGGTCATCCCGGCCCTGGCCCTGCACGGCATCTGCTTCGGCTGCTTCATCTTCGTCGCCTTCATGATTGTCGACGAGGAGACCTCGCCCGACGTCCGGGGCAGCGCCCAGAGCCTCTTCAACTTCGTCGTCATCGGCCTGGGCGTCATCGCCGGCAACTTCTTCGCCGGCCAGATCGGTCGCATTGCCCAGCCCGAGAGGGCAGCGGCGCCCGACTACCGCCTGCTCTTCGGCGTCCCCATGTGGATCGCCCTGGCCTGCCTCCTGGCCCTCCTCCTCTTCTATCCCCGCCGCCCGTCCCTCATACACATCTCCGAGCCCACGAGACCGGCAGAAAGACCGTATGCCGTCTTCTGCTTGAAAAAAAAAAAAAAAAGAACACGAAACCCAACACCATACCGTATCACCTCCACCAATCGACAAACAAACCAACATAAACCAATAAAGGAAATACAAAACACGAACAATCAAAGAATCAACATAATCAAACCCACGCTACAACGCTCATAATATCTACAGTAA
>CAYMFV010000263.1:0-4617 GCA_964389745.1 uncultured Planctomycetales bacterium
TTGTGTGCAGTCCGCGGCCCCCCCCCTAGTCTACCACTGCCCGCTCGGTGGGAGCGTGAAAGTGGTGGTAGGCCACCGGATCGTCGCAAGTCCGTTCTGCACAAGAGGATAGAGCTTTTTTGCAGGCGCCGGGGAGATATCGGGGGGTTTGCGGGCAAACCCCGGCCGGTGCCTGCCGATTCCTATGCCAAGAACGGAGCGGCGAGCCCACTCCGTGGGCCCCGGCAAAAAAGGGGCTTGCGGAGGTGGCCCGCCACGGCAAAATGTTCCGCCAAAAATCGTGCGGCCTCCATGGCTCGTACGGAAGGAACAGCCTTGAACCCGTGCCGTGTCGAATTGCCTTCGGCCCGGCGCCGGCCCGCCTCGGCGGGCCTCCCCCCGACCCCACTGGGGTTGCAAAGGAGGATAGTTTCGGAGATGAAGGTGCGCTTGCTGAACCTGGTGGCACTCGCCGCCATTGCCACGGGCGTCCAGGGTGTCGCGCAACAACAGGACGACAGCCTGGAACGTGCCCTGGCGGACCTGAACAGCGGCCTCGAGGTGCCCGCAACCTTCGACGGTGGAACCGTCGGGGCGGCGAACTCGGACCGCTTGTCCATCTACGGTGACGCCAGGGCCCGCAACACCTGGCTGAACCCCTCGGGTGCCGGCGCCGACCAGAAGAACGTCGACGTTCGGATCCGCCTCGGCTTCGACTTCACGGTGAACGAGAACGCCTTCGCGACCGTCGAGTTCATCGCCTCGGAGAACTGGGGCTACAACCCGTTGATCGCCAGCGGTGTGGGCAACGCTGCGACGTTGGAGCCCTCGGGGCCCACCCTGAACACCGGCTCGGTGTGGCAGGCCTACTTCGGGGCCACCGACTGGCTGCTCGAGGATTCCACCTGGACCATTGGTCGTCGGGCCTGGACCTTCGGCAGTGGCCGGATCATGGGCAGCGACGACTGGGACCAGCTCCCTGCCACCTTCGGTGGCCTCTGGTTCCAGCATCCGCTGGAGGGCTTCAACCTCGAGGCCTTCATGATCACCGAGGTGTTCAACGTCCGGCCGGCCGTGGCTGGCAACAACGCCCGCTTCACCGGGTCGGGTAACCCGGTCTCCGCTGGGGATGCCGACCTGTTCGGCGTCAGTCTCGACTTCGAACTGGAGGACGTGCCGGTCCTGGGCGAGATCGCCATCCGTCCCTACCTGCTCCACTACTCGCCGCAAGGCGCCAACCTGCCCACCACCACCGGCCGCCGCACCTGGTACGGCGCCGAGGTGTCGGGCACCTGGGAGTTCGTGAACTGGGACATCGAAGGTGTGTGGGTGGACGCCCCCAACAACAATGCTGCGTTGGGTAACGTCAACCCGTCCACCAGCAAGTTCAACGCCTACGCCTTCGACTTCGACATCGATCTGTCGGAGTTCATCGGTGAGGACCTCCCTGCCGGCCTGAGCCCGGTCATCCAGTTCGGCCTCGCGGCGGCCGATGCCGCCAACCTCACCGTCAACCCGGTGTACCACGATGCTGCGGGCCTCTACGACCTGCAGAATCGGGTGGGTGCGCCTGGCGTCTGGGGCGGCGCTGCCGACAGCGTCTACGTGGGCCTCGGTTTCACCCCTGTCGAGGGCTGGGACGTCGGCCTGAAGTTCGTGGACTTCGACGACAACAACGCTGCCGACGACTTTGGTCCCGGCATCCGGAACGCCGACGCTTCCGAGATCGACTTCACCGTCGGTCACACCTGGGAGAACGGCGTGCAAGCCAACGTGGGCTGGGCGCGGGTCGACTTCAACGACCTGTCGGCCAACGCCTACGTGGTGTACGGCACCCTGGGCTTGGCCTTCTAGGCAAGCAAGAAGCGCATACCTTCCGGGGCGGCCTCCTACGGGGGGCCGCCTCGGTTCGTTTCCGGGCCGTCCGGGGCTGATCGCCGCTGCGGGGCGCTATCTTCTCCGGCCATGCTGGTCCGTGCCCTGCCGTCCGGGGCCGTGGACGTCGTGGGCGACGTCCACGGCTGGCTCGAGCCCCTGCGGGCTCTGCTGGCTCGCCTCGGCTACGACCGGGAGGGCCGGCATCCCGAGGGCCGGCAGCTGGTCTTCGTCGGCGACCTGGTGGACCGTGGTCCGGCCAGCCTGGAGGTCTGGCGCCTGGTCCGGGGTCTGGTGGACGCGGGCCGGGCCGGGTTCGTTCTTGGCAACCACGAGCTGAACCTCCTGGTCCGCCAGGGCCCCCGGCAAGCCCACGGGAACGCCTGGTTCTTCGCCCTGCCGGCGGCGGTCCAGGGTGAGATCCGGGAGTGGCTGGACCGGCAGGCCCTGGCCTTCTACCGGGAGGACCTCCGGGTGGTGCACGCCTGCTGGCAGGCCGAGGCCGTGGACGCGCTGGCGCAGCGGGCGGAGGCCTCGGTCGTGGCAGCCTGGGCCGAGTACCGTTCCCGGCTCGAGCCTCTCCTCGCCGCCGAGGAGGACCCGGTGCGCCGGGACCTGCTCCGGCAGAACCGGAACCCGGTGAAGGTCCTCACCTCGGGCCTCGAGGTGGCCGCGCCCAGGCCCTACGAAGCCGGCGGCCGGCAGCGGCGCACCGCCCGGGACCCCTGGTGGGAGCGCTACCGGGACCGGGCAGCAGTGGTCTTCGGGCACTACTGGCGCTCCCTCTCCGGCCGGCCCGTGCACCAGGCGGGCTTCCGCTACCTCTTCCCGGGCCAGGCGCCCCTGGCTCCTCTCGGGCCCGTGGGCCGGGCCTGGTGCATCGACTACTCGATCGCCGTCGGTCCCCAGGAGGGCGCGGGTCTGGCGGCCCTGCGCTGGCCCGAGGCCGAGCTGGTGCTCGCCTGAAGCCGGGTCAGGCGTCCAGCGACAGCTCGGGAGCCTCTTCCCAGAGTCGGTCCAGGGCGTAGAACTCCCGGGCCTCGGCCGTGAAGAGGTGGACCACCACCGGTCCGTAGTCGAGGAGCACCCAGGGGCTGTTCGGCCCCCCCTCCACACGGGCCCGGTGGTGACCGCTGGCCCGGGAGGCGTCGTCCAGGGCCTGGCCCATGCTCCGGGTCTGGCGCACGGAACCGGTCGTCACCAGGATGAAGAAGTCGGTCACGTGGATCAGGTCGCCCACGTGCAGGATGCGCACGTCCTCACCCCGGTGCTCCTGGGCCGCCCGCGCCAGCGCCAGGGCCAGGGCGCGGGCGGGGGCCAGGGAGTAGGATCGCACCGGAGGCGGGCTCAGGAGACGAAGAAGGGCAGGAGGAGCAGGCTCACCACCGACATCAGCTTGATGAGGATGTTGAGGGAGGGGCCGGAGGTGTCCTTGAAGGGGTCGCCCACGGTGTCGCCCACCACTGCCGCCTTGTGCGGGTCGGAGCCCTTGCCGCCGTGGTGGCCCTTCTCGATGTACTTCTTGGCGTTGTCCCAGGCACCGCCGGCGTTGGCCATGAAGATGGCCATCATCACGCCGCCGGCCAGGGCACCGGCCAGGAGGCCGCCGAGCATCTCGACGCCGCCGAAGCGGCCGACAACCACCGGCGCCAGGATGGCCAGCAGGCCGGGCACCACCATCTCCTTCAGGGCCCCCTTGGTGGAGATCGCCACGCAGGACTTGTAGTCGGGCTTGGCCGTGCCCTCGAGGATGCCCGGGATCTCCTTGAACTGGCGCCGGACCTCGCTGATCATCGCGTAGGCGGCCCGGCCCACTGCCTGCATGGTGAGGGCAGCGAAGAGGAAGGGCAGCATGCCGCCGATGAACAGGCCGATGACCACCGTCGGCTGGGTGATGTCCAGGCTGAAGGCGAAGCCGTTCTGCTGGGCCATGGTGCTGGCCTGCGCCCCGAAGGCGGAGAAGAAGGCCAGGGCGGTGAGGGCGGCCGAGCCGATGGCGAAGCCCTTGCCGATGGCGGCCGTGGTGTTGCCCACCGCATCCAGGCTGTCGGTGCGCTGGCGCACCTCCTCGGGCAGGTTGGCCATCTCGGCCACGCCGCCGGCGTTGTCCGCCACGGGGCCGTAGGCGTCCACGCCCAGGGAGATGCCCAGGGTCGAGAGCATGCCTACCGCCGCCAGGGAGATGCCGTACACGCCGCCCTGGGTGAAGGCTACCCAGATGGCCAGGCAGATGACCAGGATGGGCAGGGCTGTGGACTTCATGCCCACTCCCAGGCCACCGATGATGTTGGTGGCGGCCCCGGTCTCGGACTGCTCGGCGATGGACTGGACCGGCTTGTACTCGAAAGCCGTGTAGTACTCGGTCAGCTTGCCGATGGCGACGCCGGCGAGGAGGCCGGCGACGATGGCCCAGAAGAGGCCCATGCCGGTGTAGGTGAAGTCCCCGGCCGCGTTGGGCACGTCCTGGATGCCCCGGGTGAGGAGGAAGGCCAGGACCACCAGCAGGCCGGAGGCGACGAGCAGGCCCCGGAAGAGGGCGGCGTGGATCTTGGTCTCGTCCTCGGTCCTCACGAAGAAGGTGCCGACGATGGAGGCCAGGATGCCAGCGCCGGCCAGTCCCATGGGCAGCATCACGAGCTGGTGGGCGGCCTCGCCCACAGACAGGGCCAGGGCCGCACCGATGGTCATGGTGGCGATGATGGAGCCGACGTAGGACTCGAAGAGGTCGGCACCCATGCCGGCCACGTCGCCCACGTTGTCGCC
>CAYMFV010000264.1:0-4597 GCA_964389745.1 uncultured Planctomycetales bacterium
CCATCTTGCGCATGTCCTGCTCGTGGTGGCAGCCGAGGATCACCGAGCCCGAACCCAGGAACAGGCACGCCTTGAACATGGCGTGGGTGAAGACGTGGAAGAGGCCGGCGGCGACGCCGCCCACGCCAATGGCGCACATCATGTAGCCGAGCTGGCTGATGGTGCTGTAGGCCAGAACCTTCTTGATGTCGAAGGCGGTGATGGCGATGGTGGCTGCGAACAGGGCCGTGAAACCGCCGATCAGGGCGATGACCAGCCGCGCCTCCGGCGAGCACAGCAGGTAGATCCGCCCGGTGAGGTAGACCCCCGCCGAGACCATGGTCGCGGCGTGGATCATGGCGCTCACCGGCGTCGGACCCTCCATGGCGTCGGGCAGCCAGACGTGCAGGGGGAACTGGGCCGACTTGCCGACACCGCCCAGGAACATGAGCAGGCCGGCGGCCGTCAGCCAAGCCGGCCAGTGGGCGCCGCTCTCGGTAATGGCGGCGACGGCGGTGTAGAGCTCGTGGAAGGAGAGGGTGCCGAACTTCGCCCAGACCATGGCCATGCCCAGGAACAGACAGACGTCACCGATCCGGGTGGTCATGAAGGCCTTGACGCTGGCCCAGGCGGCGCTCATCCGTGGTTCCTTCCGGTCCTGGGCATAGTGGCCGATCAGGAGATAGGAGCAAAGGCCCATGACCTCCCAGAAGATGAAGAAGAACAGCAGGTTGTCGCTGATCACCAGGGCCAGCATGGCGAAGGTGAACAGGGACAGGTTGCTGAAGAAGACGTTGTAGCGGCTGTCTCCGCGCATATAGCCCACGGAGAACAGGTGGATGAGAAAGGCGACCAGGGCCACCATCGCCAGGAGGATGGCGGCGAGGTTGTCATAGAGGATGCCCGCCCGGAAACGAGCGATGGGATCGGTCAGCTCCGGCGAGGAGAAGAAGAAGCGCCAGGCGTAGCCGTCCCGGGCGGAGGCCATCAGGAAGTCCGGATCCCAGTGCATCAGGACCTGGACGGCATGGCTGACGGCGATGACCGCGGCGATGCCCATGGCGCCGGTGGGCAGCCAGTCGCCCTGTCGGGGCAGGAAGCGACCGATGGTCACCTGCAGGGCCCAACCCACCAAGGGCAGGAGGGGCACCGCCAGGAGCCAGGCGTAGAGACCGGGACCGAAGGGCGTCGTGCCTTCGGCCAGGGGGATGGCGCTCGCGACGAGGAGGTGCATCGCAGGCTAGTCCTTGAGCGAGTCGATGTCGTCGGGGCGGATGGTCGCGAACAGCGAGAATGCGTTCAGGACGATGGCCAGGGCGATGGCCGCCTCCGCCGCCGCGAGGATGATGATGAAGATGGCCGAGATCTGGCCGTCCAGGACCGGCACCGGATCCGCCACTCCCGGCACGATCTTGGTGGTCGGGTGGAAGCGGTTGAAGGCCACCAGGTTGATGTTGGCGGCGTTGAGGATGAGCTCCAGACCCATCAGCACGTAGACGAGGTTGCGCCGGGCTGCCACCATCACCAGGCCGATGGTGAAGAGCAGGGCGGCGACCACCAGGTAGGCTTCCAGTCCCATCAGGATCCCTCCTCTCCAGCCTGCTCCAGCTCTTCCCGGGTGAAGCGCCGCCGGGCGATGAACACAGCCCCCACCAGGGCCGCCAGCAGAACGATGGAGGCGAACTCGAAGGGCAGCAACCAGGAGTCCCGGCGCAGGAACTCGAGCCCGATGTGCCGGGCCGTGGCCTCCGGTTCCGGCAAGGCGGCGTCCGTGGCGCCGGACCAGCGGGCGACACCTGCCAGCTTCCAGCCGGCCAGCAGGGCCACCCCCCCCACCAGGGCCAGGGCACCGAAGATCCGGCCCAGCTGCCGCTCCCCGGGGTCCGTGGGCGTGAGCATCAGCCCGAAGAGGATCAGGACCAGGATGCCGCCGGCGTAGATCAGGACCTGGGTCATGGCCAGGAAGTCGGCGCCGAGCATCAGGTACAGGCCGGCCACGCCGAGCAGCGTGCCCAAGAGGGCAAAGGCGCTGTGCACCACGCTGCGGTGGAACAGGGCCACCACGGCACAGCCCACGGACAGCAGCGCGAAGAAGCCGAAGGACAGGATCTCGCCCATCAACCCTGGCCCTCCCCGGCTTCCTTCCCCTCCTCCGCCGCCTTGCGGGCAGCCTCCTCGGCCGCCTTCTTCTTCTTGGCCGCCGCCTTGGCGGCCTTCTTCGCCTCGGCCGCGGCGATGCGCACCTTCTGCTCCTCGGTGAGGCCCTTCCAGGTCAGCAGGTCCATGTCCAGGCTGCCCCGGTCCTCGGTCACCAGGGCGTACTCGCGACCCATGTGGATGCAGTCCTTCGGGCAGGGATAGCAGCACAGCTCACAGAACATGCACTTCTGGTAGTCCAGGGAGAACTGGTGCCACTCGAGCTCCTTGCCGTGGCGCACCGCCTCCATCTCGATGCAGTCGACGGGACAGGCCTTGGCGCAGGCGTTGCAGCAGATGCACAGGTCCTGCTCCAGGTAGTGGATGCCCCGGTAGCGGTCGTCGGTGACCAGCTTCTCGTCCGGGTACTGGACCGTGGTGGTGCGGGCGAAGAAGTGCCGCAGGGTGATCCCCATGCCCACGGCCGTCGAGGTGACGGCCTTGAAGACGTTCTGCCAGTAGCCGCGCCGGGGCCGGGTGGTCGGGGGTTCCAGGGTCTTCATGTCTGCTTCAGGCCTTCAGGTACTCCACCACTGCCGCCAGGAAGATGACGAGGAGGCTCAAAGGGGTCAGGTACTTGTAGCCCAGGATCATCACCTGGTCGATGCGGATGCGCGGCAGGGTCCAGCGCACCCACATCATCACCACCACCAGCAGCATCGCCTTGACGACGAAGACCGTGGCCGCGGCCAGGGTGTACAGGGCCGGCACTCCCGCCAGGAGGCCCAGGCCGGGGAAGTTCCAGCCGCCGAACCAGAACGCCGTGGCCACCGCGGACATCACGAACATGGCCGCGTACTCCTCCAGGAAGAAGAAGGAGAAGCGGATGCCCGAGTACTCGGTGTGGAAGCCCGCCACCAGCTCCGACTCGGATTCCGGCAGGTCGAAGGGAGCGCGCTTCGTCTCGGCCAGGGCGGCGGTGAAGAACAGCAGGAAGGAGGACCAGGCCAGCCAGAAGCACGCCGGGTCGAAGACGTACCAGTGCAGACCGAACCAGCCGGACTGGGCCTCGCTGGCGGTGCGCAGGGAGAAGGTCCCGTAGTACATGACCGCCGGCATCAGGGACAGGCCCAGGGGGATCTCGTAGGAGGCCACCTGGGCCGCCTCGCGCATGGCCCCGTACACGCTCCACTTGTTGTTGGAGCCCCAGCCAGCCATGATCACACCGATGGTGGTGATGGAGGAGATGGCGAGGATGAAGAAGATCCCCAGGTCCACGTCCGCCACCATCAGGCCCGGCGCGAAGGGCACGGCGACGAAGGCCGCCAGCGCCGTCCCCAGGACGATGGCCGGAGCCAGCTTGAAGAGCACCCGGTCGGCACCGCCCAGGATGACGTCCTCCTTGAGGAGGAGCTTCACCCCGTCGGCGATGGACTGGGCCCAGCCATGCCAGCCGCCGGTGTACATGGGGCCGAGGCGGACCTGGATGTGGCCGGAGACCTTGCGCTCCAGCCACACCGAGACCATCGCCACCAGCGACACGAAGATCACCACCACCACGAAGGCCACGGTGGCAGCGAGGAGGGTCAGGAGCCACAAGGGCGGCGTGCCAGGCAGGAGACTGGCCAGGGCCTCCAGGAGCCCGTTGCCGGCGGCGGCCAGGTACAGGGGGGGGAAGGCCATGCTCAGCGGTCGGTCTCGCCGATGACGATGTCGGTGGCGCCGATGATGGCGGCGGCGTCGGCCAGCATGCAGCCGGGCAGGATCTCCTCGACCACCGCCAGGTTGCAGAAGGAGGGGGAGCGGACCCGGAGGCGCTTGGCAATCTTCGTGCCGTCGCTGACCACGTAGTGGCCCAGCTCGCCCCGTGGGTTCTCGATGCCGACGTAGGCCTCACCCGGAGCAGGACGGATGACCAGGCCCAGGTCGGGGTGGCAGACCTCGCCTTCCTGGATGGCCTCCAGGCACTGGCGGACCATCTTCATCGATTCGACCATCTCGTACATGCGCACGAAGTTCCGGTCGAAGCAGTCACCGACCGTGCCCTGGTAGCCGATGCCGGTGATGACCTGGAAGTCGAGCTGGTCGTAGATCAGGTAGGGCTGGTCCCGGCGCAGGTCCCAGTCCACGCCCGAGCCCCGGAGCATGGGCCCGGTGCACCCCCAGGCGATGGCCCTCTCCGCCGGGATGATGCCGACGTTGGCAGTCCGCTCGATGAAGATCTTGTTCTCCACCAGCAGGTTCCAGTAGTCGGGCCAGGCCTTCTCGAAGATGTCGCAGAAGCGAGCCACCTCCTGGAGCCAGCCAGGGGGCGCGTCGTTCATCACGCCGCCAGGGCGGATGAAGGTGTAGGTGAGCCGGGCACCGCAGATCTTCTCGAACAGGTCGAGAATCATCTCCCGCTCCCGGAACGTGTAGAAGAAGGGCGTGAAGGCACCGATGTCGATGCCGTAGGTGCCCACCGCCACCAGGTGGCTGGCGA
>CAYMFV010000265.1:0-4591 GCA_964389745.1 uncultured Planctomycetales bacterium
GCCCGGATCCGGGCCTGCTCGGCCTCCCGGTCCTCCAGGGCGAGCTCCAGGGCCCGGGCGAAACCGACGATGCCCGGGACGTTCAGGGTGCCCGAGCGCCGGCCCCGCTCGTGGCCGCCGCCGTGGAGGATGGGCTCCACGGGCACCCGGGGGGCCCGCTCCCGGATGTAGAGGAACCCGATCCCCTTGGGGCCATGGAGCTTGTGGGCCGAGGCCGAGAGCAGGTGCACTCCCAGGGCCTGGACTTCGACCGGCTCCCGGCCCAGGCTCTGGGTGGCGTCGCTGTGGAGGAGGACGCCCCGCTCGGCGCAGAGGGCGCCGATGGCGGCCAGGGGCTGCAGGGTGCCCACCTCGTTGTTGGCGTGCATCACCGAGACCAGGACGGTGTCCGGCCGCAGGGCCGTCGCCACCGCCTCCGGGTCCACCCGCCCGTGGCGGTCGACGCCGACCCGGGTGACCTCCCAGCCCTCCCGCTCCAGGGCCTCCAGGGGGTCCAGGACCGAGGGGTGCTCGACGGCGCTGCACACCAGGTGCCGACCCCGCTCCCGGAGGGCCCGGGCCACGCCCAGGATCGCCAGGTTGTTGGCCTCGGTGGCGCCGCTGGTGAAGACGATCTCTCGGGGCCGGGCGCCGATGCCCGCCGCCAGGACCTCCCGGGCCGCCTC
The DNA here is from genome assembly GCA_964389745.1 of uncultured Planctomycetales bacterium. Taxonomy (GTDB): domain Bacteria; phylum Planctomycetota; class UBA1135; order UBA1135; family UBA1135; genus CAYMFV01. The sequence continues at coordinate 666 of CAYMFV010000265.1, forward strand.
CACGAGGCGCTCCGCCTCCCAGCCGAAGACATGGTTCCGGGAGGCCGGGTTGCCGAACTGCACCGTGAAGCAGGGCAGCATGGCCTCCAGCACCCGGGGGTCCACCGGCGTCGTGGCGTGGTGGTCCAGGTAGATGCGACGCCCCGGACCCCTCGCCATGGCTTCAGGCGCTCCGGGCCGGGCGGACCTCCCCGGCCGCATCGCCCGGGTCCTGGTCCGCCTCCCCGGCCGCGGCCTCCCGGCGCATGCGCTCGGCCTCCGCCCGGCTCTGGTCCGCCAGGTCCTGGAGGGTGACCCCGTCGAGAACCCGGCGTAGCTCCCGGGTGACCCGGCCCATGCCCCCGCGGATGATGCAGACCGCCTCCATGTCGCACTCGCCGCCCCCCGAGCAGTAGGAGAAGAGGCAGGGGCCCTCCAGGGCCTCCACCAGGGAGGCGAGGGTCAGGTCCCTGGGGTCGTTGCGGAGCCGATAGCCACCGCCCGGGCCCCGGGTCGCCTCCACGATCCTGGCCTTGCCGAGATCCTTGAGGATCTCCGCCAGGAGGCGGCGAGGGATCTGCAGGCACTCCGTGATGTGCCGGACGCTGCAGTAGACCCCAGGCCGCTGGGCGAGGTAGGTCAGGGCCATGACCCCGTACTCCGAGCGGCGGGTGAGGCGGAGCATGGTCTCAATTTAGCATGGTAGAAGCACCATTCCATGCCTGGAGGCTGGCCCCGATTGCTGGAGTTCCTGCCAGTCCCATCCCGGGAGCCCGTCCGGGCTTCCGGCCAGCCCCGGGACCGGGGGGTCTGCCCGGGTCGGGAATCCCGCTCCAAGTTCAGTCGGGGACTGGACTTCCGTGGTCGTCACCTCCAGCCGGTGGGGCCAGTCTCCGGCGGCCGCGGGCCCCGGGGGCCCGGACCTCCAGGATGCCCTGGAGGGCCTCGGGCAGCCGGGCTGGCCGGCGGGTCCGGGCATCCACGCAGCCCAGCTCCACCTCGCCGGTGGCGCAGAGGGGGCCGTCCTCCTCGGCCCGGACCTCGTGGGCAAAGCGCACCGTGGTGGCGCTCCAGGCGGCGATCCAGGTGCGGATCCAGGCCAGGTCGTCGTAGTGCAGGGGTGCCCGGTAGCGGCAGGAGGCCGCGGTCACCGGCAGCATCAGGCCCATCCGGGTCTCCATGTCCCGGTAGCGGAGCCCCTCCGCCCGCATCCACTCCACCCGGCCCAGCTCGAAGAGGGCCAGGTAGCGGCCGTAGTAGAGGTAGCCCATGGAATCGATATCCCGGTACAGGATGCGGTAGGTAGTCGTGCGCAGGCTCATCCCGGCGGATTCTAGGGAGCCTCGGCCCTATGCTGTCCGGCCGCCGCCATGGCAGCCGCCGGAGCCCACGCCGAGCCCGCGCCCCGGGAGGAGACCCGGGGGCGGATGTCCGTCGCCATCCTCGCCAGTCTCCTGGTGCCGGGGCTGGGGCATCTCCTGGCCGGGCGCCGCCGCCAGGCCCTGCTCTTCTTCCTCCTTGCCGAGCTGACCTTCCTGGCGGGCATGGAGCTGGCCGGCTACTCCCAGCTCGACTACGGCCGCTGGCTCCAGCCCGGCGGTCTCAAGGTCCTCTTCTTCCTCCTGCCGGAGCTCGGCAACGTCCTGGCCACCCAGGCGGCCGCCTTCCTGGGCCACAGCGCCGAGGCCGGCGGCCGTTTCCCCGAGTACCTGCCCTGGCGGCACCTGGGCTACACCCTCACCGGTGCCTCGGGCGTCCTCTCCTGCTTCGTGGCCGCCCACGCCGCCGGCGCCGTCCTGACCCGCCTCGAGCCAGACCGGCAGGGAGCTCGGACCGGTCCCGGCACCGCCGCCCTGGCCAGCCTCCTGCTGCCCGGTCTCGGCCACTGGCTCACCGGTCGCCGTATCAAGGCCTGGTGGTTCGGGGGGAGCATCCTGGGCCTCTTTTTCCTGGGCATGGCCCTGGGCGATTTCGCCGACTTCGATCGCCAGCGCCACGCCTGGTACTGGGCCGCCCAGATGATGCTCGGCCCGGTGGGCTGGGCCACGGGGCTGGCCACCGCCCCTCGCTTCTTCACCCGGGTCCTGCCCTGGCAGGACGCCGGGCTCCTCTTCACATCGGCCGCCGGCCTCTTCGCCGTCGTCGCCGCCCTGGACGCCTGGCGCCGGGCCGAGGCGGACTGGCTGACCCGGGAGCCCCGGGGCAAGGGGAAGGAGGGGACGCCGTGACCACCCTGGGCGGCCAGCTCGTGCTCCTGGTGGTCTTCAGCCTCGCCCTGGCGGCGGTGGTGAGCGCCTACCGGGAGGACGAGCCACGGCGGGTCCTCCGGGGCACCCTGCACCGGGCCGCCCTGTTCCTGGTGGCGGTGGTCCTCCTGGATCTCCTGATCCTGGGGGTGGATGCCCTGTTCCTGCGCCCGGGTTCCTGAGGTCAGTCCCCGGCGTATCCCAGGGCGGCCAGGGCCTCGGCCAGGGCCGGATCCAGGCGGGCCCGGGGCCCGGTGGCACCGCTTTCCGGCCCGACCGGGAGGGGCACCGGGCGCAGGTCGGCGCCGCCGGGGAGCAGGCGCACCCCCTCCAGGGGTCCGGGGTGCAGGGGGCCGGCGCACAGGTACCCGGCCGGCCGGCGCCTCAGGTCGCCTTCCCAGCCCGTGGGCCGGGGGATGCCGAGCCACTCGAGAAGGGTGGGGGCCAGGTCCCGCACCCTGGCCGGGTACGGTGGCCGGGGCGCCTCGGTCCAGGGGGGGGCGAGGATGCCCAGGGGGACCCGGACCACCACCGCTGGGAAGGCGTGGCCGTGCTCGAAGGAGCCCTCCTCCCAGTGCTCCTCGCCGTGGTCGCTGTGCAGGATCAGGAGGGGGGGGAAGGACCGGCGGCGAGCTCCTCCAGCCACGGGGCGAGGATCCGGTCGATGGCGGCGACCTCGGCGGCGTAGCGCTGGCGCAGGGCCTGGCGCTCGGCCTCGGGCAGGTCGAAGAAACGCCGGCGTTCCCCGGCGTCGTGGTCCCGGGCCAGGAATTGCCGCCAGGGCCGCCCGGCCAGGGGGTCCGGCGGCAGGTCCGCCGCGCCGTCCGGCGGGTCGTAAGGCAGGTGGGGGCCGAGGATCTGGAGGACCAGGAAGCGGGGCTCCCCGCGGTGTTCCTGCCACCAGCGCCTGGCCTCCGCGAGCCCGACCCGGGGGTCGTCCCGGGTGCGCAGCCAGAGGTCGAAGCCCCGCTCCAAACCGGTCCATGGCTCCAGGAAGGGGTTCTGGTGGACCATGGCGGTGGACCAGCCGGCGGCCCGAAGCACCTCAGCCAGGAGCGGCAGCTCCGGGCGGACACCCCGGAGGTCCAGGGGGCCCTCCTGGACGAGGCTGGCCAGATCGGCACGGCCGGCGCCGTGGGCCGGGACGTCCCGGGCGGTGAACAGGGAGGCGTAGGAGGGGAGAGTCCAGTTGGACGGGCTGACGGCGTCGGTCCAGAGCCAGCCCCGGGCGAAGAGGGCCCGCAGCCGGGGCGCCTGGGCCAGGGCGTCGCCGCGCAGGGTGTCGATGCTGACCAGGAGCAGGCTCGGGGGGGGGGAGGACCGGGCGCGGACGACCCGGGCCTCGCCCAGGAGGACATCGGGGCCGGGCGCACCCTCCTGGCCGGTGCCGGGCCGGCGAGTGACCAGGTGCAGGGCCGTGGCGCCTCGGCGGACCTCCACCTCGAGGGGGGGGGAGGGCGTGGTTCCAAGCTCGACCTCCCGGAGGAGGTGGAGTTCGGGCGCCGTGGCCAGGATGCGCAGGAGCACCGGCTCCGGCCCCGCGGAGCGGGCGACCGCGGACCGGAAGAACCAGGGCCCGGCCCCGGCGAGTTCGATGCGCAGCCGGCCGGGGGTCGCCATGCGCAGGGTCACCTGGCCGGCGTCGAGGACGGCCGGCGCCTCGTCGGCCGGTGAAGGCTGGCGGCCGAACCAGGAGCTCAC
>CAYMFV010000266.1:0-4569 GCA_964389745.1 uncultured Planctomycetales bacterium
GCCCAGAATGGCCCTGGAGATTGCCCGGCGCATGAGCGCCAGCTTCTCCCTGCCCGCGGCCCTGGACTTCTACGAGGAGGTGGCCCGGGAGACCGGCCTCTCCCTGGCCCAGTGGCGGGTGGCCTACAACGAGTACGACCTGGAGGGCTGGTCGGGCGCCGACGCCTACCAGCCCTACGGCGAGATGATCCTGGCCAGCGTCGAGGCCGACCCGAGCGTGGCGGCGGCGGCCGGCAGCTTCCAGACCCAGGAACTCGCCTGCGACGTCACCTTCGACGCCGACTTCTCCCTGGAGGCCGAGATGCAGGCCCAGGCCGGAGCCACCCTCATGGGTCTGTGCTTCGGACGCAAGGACGGCAACAACACCCACGCCGTGGTCCTGCACGCCAAGGGCTACCTGGACATCAGCACCAAGCAGGGTGGCATCTGGACGGTTCGGGACCACCGGCAGGTGAAGCTGGACCAGAGCTGGCAGAAGCTGCGCATCGACGTGGTGGACGACACGGTGGACGTGTGGCTCAATGGCCGCTTCATCCGCTCCATGCAGATGCCCAGCCGAGACAGCGTCCGGGGCGCTTTCGGCCTGATCACCGGCGTCGGGCGCTGCGCCTACCGCAACATCCGCCTCCTGGCCCGGGATCCCCACGACCCGGCGGCGCGCCTCGAGCGCGAGCTGGCCATGGCCCAGGTGGTGCAGGGCGCCCTCCAGCGTGCCCCCGGCACCTTCACCGGGATCGCGCCGCCGGAGATCCGGGTGGCGAGCTGGATCCAGGGCGAGCCCACGACCCTGGCCGAGCTCCAGGGGCGGGTGGTCGCCCTCATCTTCTGGGCGCCCTACCAGGACGACGTCATCCCCACCACCGAGTACTACGCCTCCCTGGCAGAGCGCTACGGGCCCCTGGGTGTGGAGTTCCTGGCGGTGGTGAGCCGCCAGCACGACGACCAGGAGGTGCGGGACTGGCTGGCAAGCCACCCCATGCCCGGCGTCCGGGTGGGCATCGACGCCGACTGGCAGACCTACCGGGAGTACAACCTGAGCGCCGAGGGCTGGGGCCTGCCCCGGATCCTCCTCCTGGACGTGGACGGCAGCGTGGTCTGGGAGGGCGATCCGGGCCTCAAGGCCGGCATCGGCTGGCACCGGGGTGACCCGGAGACCTTCCTGGACCCGCCCCTGCGGGAGCTCGTGGAGCGCCGCCGCCTCGGGGAGCTCCTGCGGCTGGGGCAGGTCCTCGAGGAGGCTCGCCGGCTCTGGGAGGAAGGCAAGGGCCGACGCGCCCTGGAGGTCCTCGCTCCTCTGGCGGACCTGGATGCCGACTGGAGCCGTCAGGTCCAGGAGGCCCGGGATCTCCGCCTGGTCATCGCCTCCGTGGGCGAGGGCGCCCTGGCCAATGCCCGGGAGGCGGCGGCCGCCGGCCGACCCCTCCGTGCCCGGGCACTGGCCGAGTTCGTGGCCCGGGAGTACGCCGACAGCGGGCCTGGCGACCGGGCGACCGTGTTCCTGGCCGAGCTGCGCCGGGATCCGGCCCTGAAGAAAGCGGACCGGGCCCGGAAGAGCCTGCTCCGGGCCGTGACCCTGGCCCGGCGGAACAAGAACGCGGCGGCGATCCTGCCCCTCCTGGACACGGCCGCCGGGGCCACGGATCTGGTCGAGATCCAGGAGGACGTGGCGCGCCTCCGGGAGGCCCTCCTCGCCGAGGGCCCCGGGGCCATGGTGGAGGCCTGGGAGGCCCTGGAGGCGGAGCGGGCCGCCCTGCCCGAGCTCAAGCCAGCCGGTCCAGAGCCCGACCGATGAGCTCCAGTGCCCGGTCCACGTCCTCGGCGGTGACCGCCAGGTGGGGCCGGAAGCGAACGCTGCGCTCGCCGCAGGCCAGCCCCAGGAGCCCCTCCTCCCGCATGGCGGCCAGGGCACGGTCCCGGGTGGCGCCGTCGGGAAGGTCGAAGGCCATGAGCAGGCCCAGGGCGCGGACGTTGTCCACCAGCTCCGGCCGGCCGCCGGCGAGGGCCGCCATGCCCTCCTGCCAGCGCTGCCCCATGGCGGCGGCGTTCGCCGCCAGGTCCTGGTCCCGGACCTCCTGGAGGATGCGGGTGGCCCGGACCATGTCCACCAGGTTGCCGCCCCAGGTGGAGTTGATGCGGCTCGACACCGCGAAGACGTTGTCGGGCACCAGGTCCACCTTGGGCCCGGCCAGGATGCCGCACTGCTGTGCCTTCTTGCCGAAGACCACGATGTCCGGCTCGATCCCGTAGTGCTGGAAGGCCCAGGCCTTGCCGCTGGCGAAGAAGCCCGTCTGCACCTCGTCGACGATGAACAGGCAGTCGTGGCGCTCGCAGCGGGCCTGGAGCGCCTGGAGGAACTCGGGCCGGAAGTGACGGTCCCCCCCCTCGCACTGGAGGGGCTCGATGATGATCGCGGCAATGTCGTCGCCGTGCTCGGCGAAGGCGGCGTCGATCTCGGCCAGGCTGCGACCCTCGGCCTCCCGGACGGCGGCCAGGTTCTCCTCGGTGGCCGGGAAGCGCCGGGCCGGGCTGCTCACCCGGGGCCAGGCGAACTTCGGGAAGTAGCGGGTCTTGTCCGGGCTCGTGTTGGTCAGGGAAAGGGTGTAGCCCGAGCGACCGTGGAAGGCGTGGCGGAAGTGCAGGATGCGGGTGCCGACGTCGGCGTCCACGCCCTTCGCCCGGTTGCGGCGGATCTTCCAGTCGAAGGCGGTCTTCAGGGCGTTCTCCACCGCCAGGGCGCCCCCGTCGATGAAGAACAGGTGCCGGTAGCCCTCCGGGAGGGCCACCTCGGCGAAGGTCTGCACGAAGCTCGCCATCTCCCGGGTGTAGAGGTCCGAGTTCGAGGGCCGGTTGACGGCGGCGTCCTGGACCGCCTCGAGCCAGGCCGGGTCCCGGAGGGCCGGCGGATTCCAGCCCAGGGGGCAGCTGCCGAAGCAGCCGAAGAAGTCCAGGTACTCCCGGCCCGAGGCCGCGTCCACGAGGATGGAGCCCCGGGAGGCCTGGAGGTCGACCACGTAGGGCAGGCCGTCGGCGAGCATCCAGCGCCCCAGGACCTCGTGGACCTGGCGGGCATCGGTGGTGGGCAAAGGGGTGGAGACTTCGGGCATGGCACTGGCACAGGGCAGCTCGTCAGGGGCCTTCCGGTCCCTCTCCGAGACGGCACAGGAGGTGGGGGCGGGGCACCCAGGCCGGGAGATTAGCGTCGCCGTCCCCCCGCCGCAGGACGAGGAGGAGGGTCCGGGCCGCCGGCAGCCTGGCCAGGAGGGGAGCCGTGGCCGGCAGGTTCACGAGCAGACCCGGCCGCCAGCCGGCAGCGGGGTTGCCGGTGCCCCCCGCCACCAGGGTGGCGCCCTGGTCCAGAGCGGCCCGCAGACAGGAGGTGGGGTCCTCCACCCCGGCCACCGGGGGCAGGGTCCGGACCCGGGGCCGGAGGAGCTCCCCGAGCCGAGCGTGCTGCTCCTCCGGGACCAGGAGGCAGGCCGGCGGGCGGGCCGGTGCGCCGGGATCGAAGCTCCCCTGCCAGGCCTCCACGACCGCCTGGGCCGCCTCGGCCAGGGGCAGGGCAGGGGGCACGAGGAGCAGCAGGGGCGGCGCGCTGGCTACGGGCAGGTCTACCATGGGCGGGATGGCGGAGGAGGGAGGGCAACCGGCTGGAGCGGGGCGCCGCTGGCGGCTGCCGCGGCGGGCCCGGCTGCGCTCCCGCCGGGACTTCCAGCGTATCTACCGGGAGGGCCTGCGCCTCCGGGGTCCGACCCTGTTCCTGGTTGTGGCCCCCAGTGGCGACCCGGTCACGGCCCGCCTGGGCATGGCCGTGGGCCGGCGCTACAGCCGCTCGGCGGTGCGGCGCAACCGGACCCGGCGGGTCTTCCGGGAGGCCTTCCGGCTCCTCCGTCCCGAGCTTCCCGCCCTGGACCTGGTGCTCTCGCCCCGGGTACCCGGGCACCTCTATCGCACTCCCGAGGTGCGTGACGAACTCATGACCCTCCTGGAGGAGGCCAGGAGGAAACTGGCGACACGGTGCGGTACCTGATCCTCCTGGTCCTCCGCGCCTACCGCCTCGCCATCAGCCCCCTCCTGGGGCCAGGCAAGTGTCGCTTCCATCCCACATGCTCCGCCTACGCCACCGAGGCGGTGCGAGTCCACGGGGTGCTGAAGGGCCTGCTCCTGGCAGCCTGGAGACTGCTGCGCTGCCAGCCCCTGTCTCGGGGAGGCTACGACCCCGTGCCCCCCCCCCACCGGTGGAGACCATGAACCCCATCCTGCCTCTCCTCCTGGCCTTCCTGCCCCAGCACCCCGGGGCCACCGAGCCCCTGCCCGATCCCCTGCCCGCCGCCCAGGAGCCGGGGCTGCCCCTCCGGGAGGACCTGCGCTTTCCCGGGGAGCGACACTTCGGCGTCCTGCGCCGTCTCACCACCGAGGGCGAGAACGCAGAGGGCTACTTCTCCTTTGCCGGCGACCGCCTCGTCTACCAGGCCACGGTGGGCGAGCTGCGCTGCGACCAGATCTTCGTCCTCGATCTCCTCACCGGGGCCCGGCGCATGGTCAGCACCGGCCAGGGGGTCACCACCTGCG
>CAYMFV010000267.1:0-4553 GCA_964389745.1 uncultured Planctomycetales bacterium
TTGCTGGAGTCCGTCCTCAGGGAGCTGCGAACCGAGTACGAGGCACGGGGCAGGGGCTTGCTCTTCCAAGCCCTGGAGGGGGATCTCGTGGAGACCGCGCAGCCCGCCGCGGGCCCCGAGGAGGCCGCGCGCCTCGGCATGACCCCCGGTGCCCTGCGGGTCGCCAGGCACCGCCTGCGGGACCGCTTCGCCCGCCGGCTGCGGGCCGCCGTCGCCGAGACGGTGGCCGGCCCGGACGAGATCGACGCGGAGATCGCCGAGCTGCTCTCGGCCCTCGAGGGTGGGGTGTAACGCCAGGGGGAGCCTTCCGGTAGCAGGAGACGAGGCACCCACCATGGAACCGCACCGCCACTGCCCCGCCTGCGGCCGACCCCTGGCTGCCGACGCCCCCCACGGCCTCTGCCCGGCCTGCCTGCTCGCCCAGGCCCTGCCCCCAACGGCGCCGTCGCCCGGCGCACGGGCCTGGGAACCGCCGGCGCCCGAGGAGCTGGACGAGCTGCTCCCGGAACACGAGGCCCTCGAGTTCGTCGGACGGGGAGGGATGGGCGCCGTGTACCGGGCCCGGCACCTGCGCCTCGGCCGCGCCGTCGCCATCAAGGTCCTGCCCCCCGTCCTCGCCAGGGATCCCGCTTTCCGGCAGCGCTTCGAGCGCGAGGCGCGGGCCCTGGCCTCTCTCCAGCACCCGAACATCGTCGCCATCCACGACTACGGCGAGGCCGGGGAACTCTGCTACCTGGTGATGGAGTACGTGGACGGCGTGGACCTGCGCCGGCTGCTGCAGCAGGGCCGGGTGAAGCCCGAGCACGCCCTGGAGATCCTCCCGCAGCTCTGCGCGGCCCTGCGCTACGCCCACGGCCGCGGCCTCGTGCACCGGGACATCAAGCCGGAGAACATCCTGCTGGACGAGACCGGGCAGGCGAAGATCACCGACTTCGGCCTGGCCCGACTCCTCGGGGGGGGGCGAGGGGAGCCCTCCCTGACGGCCAGCGACGTCGCCCTCGGCTCCGTCCACTACATGGCGCCCGAGCAGCTCTGCGATCCGAGCCGTGTGGACCAGCGGGCCGACATCTACTCGCTTGGCGTCGTCCTCTACGAGATGTTGACCGGGCACCTGCCGCTGGGGCGCTTCCCGCGGCCGTCGGAGGAGGTGCCGGTGGGCCCGTGGCTCGACGCGGCGGTGCTCCGCGCCCTCGAGCACGACCCGGAGCGGCGCTTCCGGGATGCGGAGGAGCTGGCGCACGCCGCGGGGGGGGGCCAGCCCGCCCCGCCCGCCTCCCGGCGCCGGCCGGCGGAGCTACCTCCGCCGGCCATCCCGGCCCGTCCCTTGCCTGGCCGGCGCTCCTGGCTCTCGTCGCGGGTTTCCTGCCCCTGGGGCGGGTGACCGGCCCCGTGCCCATCACGGGCGAACAGATCACGACCTTCGGAAGCAGGCTGGAGTTCGGCGCCACGCAGCTGTCCGTTCCCTCCTGGTTCCTGCTGCTGCCGGCCGTGGCGCTGCTGGGCATCCACTGCGCGGTGGCGTGGGGCCTGGCCTCCAGGGCGGTCTGGCCGGCCCGGGGCGCCGCCCTGCTCGGCTTCGCCTTGAGTGGCTACGGCTTCGTGGTCCTGCACGCCTCCGGGATCGCCCGCCCCGAGGCCGGGATGACCCTCCTCCTCCTCGCCTACCTCTGGGCGGGCATCGCCGCCCTCCGCCGGCGGCGCTGACGCCCCGGGCGCACGGGCTCAGGCGGCGCAGATGAAGTCCCGGGTCTCGCGGAAGCCCTGCCCAGCCATCCAGCCGCGGATCTGCGCGCGGGCGCTGGCGCCGGCCACCGACACGACGGTCCGGGCAGGGCGCAGGCGCGCGAGTTCCTCGGACGGGATCACCGGCGCCCCCTGGATGCGCCGCCCCAGGCGCCGGGGGTGGACCTCGACGATGTGCGACGGCCGCAGGCCATGGACCGCCAGGGCCCGAGAGAGGGCCCGTCCCGTCTGCCCGTAGCCCCAGAGGACGTAGTCCCGGCGCCCGGCCAGGAAGCCCCGGGCCAGGTACCAGGCCTTGCAGGCGGTGAACCGGTCCAGTCCGTAGCGGGGATCCTGCCGCTGCAGGCTCCGGGGGTGTCGCCGCCAGGCCAGCAGCCGCCGGCGGCCACCAGGACCTCCCGGCGCAGGCAGAGGGTCGGGTGCACCAGGGGACACTCCACGAAGGCCTCCCGGCGGACGTCCTCCGGGCTGCCCAGGGAGGCGATCCAGGCCTCGTACTCCCGTATCCCCGGCCCCAGCTCCCGGCGCGGGAAGAGGCGGACGTGCCCACCCACCCCGGCGAGGCCGTCGTCGGCCTCGAGGGCGGCAAGCTGCCACTCGAGACGGCGTGGATGGGCTACGTCGTCGGCATCCATGCGGGCCACGAAGGGGCTCCCGGCGGCGGCGAGACCGGCCTGGAGGGCCGGGACCAACCCCAGTCGCTCCTGGCGCAGCAGGCGGATGCGGGCATCCGCCGCCCCGGCGGTCGCTGCCACCGCCGCCGTGTCGTCCCTGGAGCCGTCGTCCACCACCAGGCACTCCCAGTCGGCCAGGCTCTGCCGGGCCAGGCTGCCCAGGGCGGACGGCAGCCAGGCGGCACCGTCCCGGACCGGGAGCAGCACGGCCACGCGGGGGGGGGCGGCACTCACTTCACGAAGAAGGGGCTCGACACCGCGAAGTGCCGGTCTTCCTGCACCGCCCGGACGTAGACGTACTCGCCCGGCGCCAGGTCGCGGAGGGTGCTGCGCAGGCTCAAGCTCCGCTGCCCCCCCCCGATGGCGGTCTCCACCACCCGTCCCGAGCGGACCAGTTCCAGGGCGGCGACCGGCGCGGTGCCGACGACGAAGGCTACCAGCCTGGCCTCGGCCAGGGGCCCAGCGAGGACCGCGCCCATGCGCCGGCCGGCCAGGGAGACCCGCAGGAGGATGCGCGGCCCCGAGGTCGCGTAGCAGCGCCGGGCACGGAGAGCCGCAAGGATGGCCTCCCGGGTGTTCTCCTCGGCCAGGACCGCCGCCAGGCCGCCGCTCCGCCCGGCCAGGTGGGCGAGGCCCGGGTGCCCGTCGTGGCCGTCGCCGCTGCCGATCATGCCCAGGCGGAAACCATGCGTGAGCACTTCCCGGACGTAGTTCCCCGGCCGCCCCCCCCCGATGGGCAGGGGCGAGTCCGCAGCCTCGCTGCTGCCGTGGACCGACACCACTTCGGTGACCGGCTCGAAGCGCGGATCGGGGCGGAAGCTCCAGTCCACCGGCACCGGGCCGCCGGCGCTGTGGTGGGCCACGGTCAGGACCCCCTGGCGGCCGGCCAGGGCCCGCCAAAGCTCCGCCGGAGTGTCGGTGGCCGGGTCCAGGGAGGAGAGGAGCACCGCCTCCCCGGGGGCGAAGAAGAGGACGTGGCGATGGCCGTGGATCCAGTTCGTCCATTCGTAGGCGGGGACCGTCACGAAGCGACCCGGCTCGTGGAAACGCGCCGCCGCCGCCAGGAGGCGCCGCCAGGTCGCCCCGTCCTCGTCCAGGGGCCGCATCCCCCAGTGGTCGTGGTCGGTGACGGCGCAGAAGTCCAGGGCGGCCACGTTTCGGGCGTAGCGGTACAGCTCCTCGGGCTCGCCGGTGCCGTCGCTCACCGCGCTGTGGCACTGCAGGTCGCCCCAGAGGATCCGCGCCCCCCCCCTCCTGGACGGCCACCGGGTTGCTCCAGGCCTCCAGCCCGCCAGGGGCCGTCGCCCGGAGGAAGAAGACCCCCTCCTCCCGGGCCACGACCGGGAACTCCAGGACGCCGCCGGCGTCTGGCGCCAGCTCCAGGCCCGCGGGCACCTCCAGGGCCGCCGGGGCGGTCACCGTCACCGGCCCCGCCACCTCGACACCGGCGTTGCCGGCCGCATCGAGCACCGCCAGGACCGCCCGGAAGGGCGTCCCCGGCCGGACGGTGGATGGCAGGTTCAGGAGGGCCCGGGCCGGGGGCCCGGCGACCACCCGCACGGCCGGCGCCTCGGCCAGGAGCCCGGCGATCCCGTCCCCGTCCCCGTCCACCCGGAACCAGAAGCGCGACGCCGTCTCGGCGTAGCGGTCGGCCCGGGCGCCCGCCTCCCCGGCGCCGTACACGATCCGCACCCGCTCCCCCGGCTGCAGGGCCCGCCCGGCGACGGTCACGGTGAGCTGCTGGCGGTCGGTGGTGGCGGCCTGGAGCCGGACCCCTGCCGCCTCGGTCCGGACCAGGGTGTAGCCGGGGGCGGCCGGGTCCTCTACCTGCGGGGTGCTCCAGCCCCAGAAGGGCGAGACCTGGAAGAGCAGCCGCCCCCCCTCCGCGATGCCCCGTGGGCCAGCCTCGTAGACGAAGGTCCAGCGGCCACGGCCGCCGGCGGGCACAGGATCAGGCCCGCTCTCCTCGGGAACCAGCCAGACCCTCCCCCCCCCATCGGCTGGGCCGCGCACAGCCGCCTGGTCCGCCCGGAGGGCCTCCACCAGCTCCCGCCGGGCACCCGGAGGGTCCTGGACTTCCCCCCCCTCGGCCCGGTCAGGGCTCGGCCCCCCCCCGCAGGCCGCGAGGCAGGCGCC
>CAYMFV010000268.1:0-4552 GCA_964389745.1 uncultured Planctomycetales bacterium
GGGGCGGGCGGCAGGGGGGGGGGGGCGGGGGGGGGGGGGGGGGGGGCGGGGTGGGGGGGACGGGGAGGGAGGGCGCGTGAGGGAGGCGGGGGGGGGGGGGGAGGGGGGGGCGCGGCGGGGGGACCAGGCGCCGGCGGAGGAACCAGGTCCGGTCGTCCTCGTTCTGGAAGACGACCAGGGTGGAGGTCCCGGCCATGACGAGGCGGTAGGCGAGGGCCACCAGGGCCCGCTGCCAGGGGCGGCCGGAGACGAAGAGGGAGCCGAGCCCGGTCACCAGGGCCACGCGGCCGGGCACCCGGGCCAGGCGGGCGGCCAGGCCCCCGGCCAGGATGGCCCGCATGGACACGTGGTGGACCAGGTCGGGCCGCTCCCGGCGGTAGAGGGCGAGGACGTCCCGGAAGGCCCGGAAGGCGGCCGGCAGCGTGCGCACCCGGTGCATGGCCACGGTGCGGACCTGGAAGCCCTCGGCCCGGAGGCGGGCGGCGTAGGGGCCGTCGGGGACCGCCACCAGGACCTCGTAGCCGGCCTGGCGGGCGGCCCGGGCCAGGTGGCGCCGGTGGGTCCAGAAGTAGCGGTCGTTCGGGGCGAGGAGGAGGAGCCTGGGCACGGAGCTCGGGTCGGCCGGGCGGCGGGTCGCCGGGCCGCATTATGTCAGGACGTCCCCGGGGGGCCGGGCCGTCCGCCATTCCCCGGAGCCGGGGGTGCTGGTGGAATGGGCCGGATGGCCGACGACGCCCCCCTGCCCTTCCTGGACCTCCTGCCCCAGATCCGGGAGCAGCGCGAGGAGCTCCTGGCGGCCCTGGCCGGGGTCCTGGACTCGGGCCGCTTCATCGGCGGCCCGGAGGTGGCAGCCTTCGAGGCCGAGGCGGCGGCCTTTCTGGGCGTGGAGCACGCCGTGGGCGTGAACTCGGGGACCGACGCCCTGGTCCTGGCCCTCCGGGCCCTGGGCGTGGGGCCGGGGGACGAGGTGGTCACCAGCCCCTTCACCTTCTTCGCCACGGCGGAGGCGGTGTCCGTCGTCGGGGCCCGGCCGGTCTTCGCCGACATCGAGGCGGGCTCCTTCAACCTGGACCCCGAGCAGGTGGTGGCCGCCCTGACCCCGAGGACCCGGGCCATCCTGCCCGTGCACCTCTTCGGGCGGCCGGCCGCCATGGAGCCGCTCCTGGAGCTGGCGGCAGCGCGGGGGCTCGCCGTGCTGGAGGACTGTGCCCAGGCCTTCGGGGCCCGCTGCGGGGAACGCCGGGTCGGCTCCCTGGGACAGGCCGGAGCCTTCTCCTTCTTCCCCTCCAAGAACCTGGGCGGCTTCGGCGACGGCGGCCTGGTCGTGACGGACGATGCCGAGCTGGCGGCCCGGGTGCGCATGCTCGCCAACCACGGCAGCCGGGAGCGCTACCGGAACGAGGCCATCGGCATGAACTCCCGCCTGGACGCCTTCCAGGCGGCGGTCCTCCGGATCCGCCTGCGCCGGGTGGATGCCTGGAACCAGGGCCGGCGGCGGGCGGCAGAGGCCTACCTGGCGCTGCTGGCGGACATTCCGGGCCTGGTGCTGCCGGAACTGTGCCCGGAGCACGTTTTCCACCAGTTCACGATCAGGGTGCCGGCCGAGCGCCGGGAGGCCCTGGTCGCGGGGCTGGCCAGGGCGGGCATCCCGGTGATGCTCTACTACCCGGTGCCCCTCCACCGGCTGCCGGTCTACGCCGACCTGGTCCACGCGCCCCTGCCCGAGGCCGAGCGGGCCGCGGCGGAGGTGATGAGCCTCCCCATCTGGCCGGACATGCCCCGGGAGGTCCAGGAGCGGGTGGCCGGTGCCGTCCGCCAGGTCCTGGGCGGCTAGAAGGAGGCCGCGGAGCGACGCGCCGGCGTGTCCTGGCGGGCCGGCTCCTCCGCCCGGGCGGGCACCACCTCCGGTGCCGGCCCGGCAGGCTGGCGTTCGGGAGCGCTGCGCACCTGGGGTGTGACCTCCACGTCCCCAGAAAGGCGGCGGAAGCTGCCGGGCTGGCCGGCCGCGGCCTCCGGCCGGAACTCGGTCATGGTGGCCTGGCCGGGGGCCTGGATACCTCGGGCCAGAAGCACGATGGGTATGGTCTTCAGCAGGATCTTGCAATCCAGCCACAGCGACCAGTGCTCCACGTACCAGAGGTCCAGGGCCAGGCGCTCCTCCCAGGTGATGCCGTTCCGGCCGTTGACCTGGGCCCAGCCGGTGAGGCCGGGCAGCATGTCGTGTCGCCGCTTCTCCTCCTCGGTGTAGCGGTCGAGGTACTTCAGGAGCTGGGGCCGGGGCCCGACCAGGCTCATCTCGCCCCGGAGGATGTTCCAGAGCTGGGGCAGCTCGTCCAGGCTGAAGGTCCGCAGGAGCCGCCCCAGGCGGGTGAGGCGGGCGGAGTCCTTCTCCGGCTGGTCCCCCTCCCCGGGCCGGGGATGCCGCATGGTGCGGAACTTCAGGATTGTAAAGGGCCTGCACTTGTATCCAGGCCGGTCCTGGCGGAAGAGGATGGGCCGCCCCATGGTCACCAGGATGGCGCCGGCAATGAGGGCCAGGAACGGGCTCAGGAGCGCGAGGGCCAGGATGGCAAAGGCGAGATCCAGGCCTCGCTTGACACGGAGTGCAAAAGCTCTGAATCGCATGGAGGGACGCACAACAACGTCACCAAGAGACAGGTTCCGGGAATCCTGCCACAATCATCGCAAGCCACCCCTTCGCCTGGCGCACGCCGCCGCTCCGGGGCGACGGCTGGACATACTAGGGACGCGCCGGGGGGGAATCCACCTGGCTCCGGGACTTTTTTCAGCCGTTCCTCGCCACCTCCCACAGCCGCCATCTCCCGGGCCAGTCACACCGTCCGGATGTCCCCCCGAAGGCGCTCGCGCCACCCGAATCCGGCCCCCCGGACAGACGGCGGCCTCTAGAATTGGACCCCCGTGTCGCCCAGCCGTTGCGAGCCTCGTGTTCCCGGTACTACCGTGTGCCGTGACCCGCTGCCAACCTCTCCTGGTCGACCTCGCGTCGCACTCCCTCTCTTCCCTGCCCGCCAGTCCTTGCATACCCTGACCTCCTGGCTGAACTGAACCTGTGCCCCGGTCGACGGCGCTTTTCCTCGGGCTTCTCTCTGCAGCCCTCCTCGCTCTGTTCTTGGGCCTCGTCCGGCCCGTGCTGGCAGACCGCGATTTCTGCTTCGTCCTGCTCGCCTCCCTCCTGGGGTGCATCCTATTCATGTGGGCCCATAGTTACCAGGCGACGAGGTCTCTCGATCTCTTCGCGCCGCGTGTTGGCTTCCCCCTGGTCTACGGAGTCCTCTACGGCTGGGGATCCCTCCGGTGGATCCAGGAAGGGACCGAGGCCGTTGCCCCGTTTCTCATTCTCGTGTGCCTCGGTATCTTCGCCTATTACTTGGGCACGCTCCTAGCCGACGCTACTAGGACCACTGCACCACGCCGCACTGGCGTGTGGGAAATGGGTGGCACCAACGCAGTCCTTGCAGGCCTGTTCGGTCTAAGCATACTTGGCAGCGTCCTCTTCGCCCTGCGTGCAGGCATCCCAATCCTCCAAGCCAAGGACCTGACCGTCGGACGGCTTGAAGTCTACGAGGCTGGAGCCAATCGCAATCTCTTTCTCGCCCGGATGGGCATTACGGCCTTCCTGATCTGGCTCGCGTACCGCAGAGCCTGGCTCACACTCGGCCAAGCCCCCAAGGGACTCGCACGTTGGGGTCTCGTACTGGCACCGTACGCCCTGCTTGTCAGTCTCTCGACCGCCGCCCGTCATGACACGTTCTTCCTCGCCTTTGGGTGCCTGGTGATCTACCACTACACCGCCCCCGCAGCCAAGCGGCGGCGCACCTTGGTCTTTGCCGCATTCCTTTTTGGCGGCCTCCTGGCAGCTGGTCTGACGCGCATGGCTGTCTCCGGCACCGAGGAGTACTGGTGGCTGCGCTCCACCGCCGGCCATGGCGCCGACGTCAGCTCCCTTGCCCTGTTCGTGGAGTATGCCCAGATCAACCTCAGCATGTATGTCCGTGGGGCCATGCGCCTTTTGGAGAGCATTCCCAGATACCATGACTACTACCGCGGCGAACTTTTCCTTACAACTCTCAGCACTGTCCTTCCTGGCGAGCAGCTCGCTATTGGCAAGGAGATCACCGCCCTCCTCGGCCTTTCCTTCGGCGGCGGCACCAATCCCACCCTCCTTGGCGAGCTCTACATGGAGTACGGTGCGTGGGCGGTTTTCCTTGGCATGCTTTTCTATGGTTTCCTGCTCCAGCGGCTCTACCAGGAAGTGCTCTCCCAGGTATCGGCCACCTGGCTTGTTCTTTATACTTTTGTCCTCTACGGGCTGGTCCTCGGCCTCGCAACCGGCGCTCTCTCACAGCTTGTGGTCTGGTTCCACGTCGGCACCCTCCTTGCTTGCCTGCCTGTCCTCATGGGTCGCATCCGCTTCACACAGCAGCCGGGCCCACCTCCAACGCTCCCAGCTACAACCAAAGGCTAGGCGAGGGAATGCGCCTTGCCTTGCCAGCCGAGTCATGCGCTCCTTTACCTCTTGCCAAGCCGCCGG
>CAYMFV010000269.1:0-4551 GCA_964389745.1 uncultured Planctomycetales bacterium
CCGGCGCTAGAGAGCTGGTTTTGTGTATCGTACGTCGGCACCCGGGATCTACCATAGCCGCCGCGTGCGGAAGCGTCAGAGGTGGATAAGGGACAGGGCCCGGGGCGAGAGCTTCGGCTACCTCCTGCGCACCTTCGTGCGCCGCCACCGCCGGGCCGTGGCCGCCGGCACGGCCGTGTTCGTGCTGGCGGTGGCCAGCGCCGTCTTCAACTGGAGCCAGTGGCGCCGGGCGGAGCGGGCCTGGGAGTCCAGCCAGGCTGCCTGGCGCAGCACCCGCCAGGCCAACGACTTCCTCCAGTGGATGCTCCTGGCTGCGGCCCCCGGCGAGGCCGGCGACAAGGACCTCCGGGTGGTGGATCTCCTCGACCGGGGCGCTGCCCGGCTCCGGGTCCAGTTCCGGGACGACCCGGCCACCCTGGCCGATCTCCAGCGCCTGATGGGCGCCGTGTACTCGAGCCTGGGGGAGTACGGGAAGGCCGCCGGCCTCCTGGAGCCCGCCCTGGCCGAGACCCGCCGCCTCTACGGCGAGGAGGACCTGCACGTGGCCCAGGTCTTCCACGACCTGGGACACCTGCGCTTCCTGGAAGGGCGCTACGACGACGCCGAGGAGCTCCTGGGCCGGGCCCTGGAGCTGCGCCGCCGGCTGCTGGCCCCCGACCACCCGGAGATCGCCACCTCCCTCACCTTCCTGGCCATGGTCCTCCGGGCGACGGGGCGGCTGTCCGAGGCCGAGGCGGCGCTCCTCGAGGCCCGCGCCATCCGGAAGGGCAACGGCCAGCCGCCCGACTCCCACGTCGCCAACAACCTGGGCAGCGTCTACCACGACCTGGACCGCCTGGAGGAGGCCGAAGCCGAGTTCCAGCGGGCCGTGGCCCTGGACCGCCAGGCCTACGCAGGCCCCCACCCCGACCTGGCCAGGGACCTCAAGAACCTGGCCACGGTCCAGCTCGGCCTGGGCAAGCTCGAGGAGGCCGAGGTCCACCTCCAGGAGGCCCTGGACCTGGAGCGCCGGGTCCTGCCCGAGGACCACCCGGAGATCGCCGTCACCCTCAACAACCTGGCCGGCGTCCGTGCCAGGGGGGGGGACTTCGCCGGCGCTGCCGGCCTCCTGCGCCAGGCAGAGAGCCTCTACCTGCGGCGCCTGCCGCCGACGCACCCGCACCTGCTCTCCTGCCGGAGCAACCTGGCCTGGGCCCTGGGCCGGGCCGGCCGGCCCCGGGAGGCCCTGGAGGTCCTGGACCTGGTCCTGCCCGCGATCCGGGAGGACCCGGAGCAGGCCGGCCGCCTGGCCGCCCTCCTCGGCTTGCGGGAGGAGCTGGCGTCCGCCCTACTCGCCGCTCCCGACGAAGCGGAAGACGGCTGACACGTCGAAGCCCGTCACCGGGTCGTAGACGCGGAGCACCTGGCCCTCGTCCACCCGGCGGTTCGGGGCGGGACGTCCCTTGGGCGGTTCCACTGCCGGGCTCCAGAAGACATCGAAAACCTGGGCCCGTCCCTGGGCATCGGTGTCCACGACGAGGAGAGGCCGGCCGTCCAGGGAGATCTGGAGACGGGCCCCGGGCTGGAAGCCCCGGACGTCGATCCAGACCCGCTGCTCCACCATGCGGTGGCCCGGGTACTCCTTGTAGCGGGCGTCGAGGCGGGCCTGGCCGTTGCTGCCCAGAGCCTCCCAGACCAGGCTGGTGTGGGTGCGGCGGGCAAAAGCCGGAGCGGCGGCCAGGGTGGCCAGGCCGAGGAGGAGGAGGGTGCGGCGGGAGATCGTCATGGCGGTCCGGAGAGGGAGGAAGCCTCTCTCCACCCTACCCGGCGAAACGCGGGGCGGTGCTCCCTCATTCCCGGAAAGACCTCGCCGCAAGCTGCATACCAGCCCCTGGGCTTGTTGCGACCGTTCTCGGCCGCTGCAGACCCTCCCGGCCCGGGTCGTGGACGGGTGCCGGGAGTGGGAACGCCGCCGGGATACACTCCCGCCAGGACAGCCGATGCACGAGTGGGCGCTGGCACGCGGGGTCGTCCGGGCCTCCCTGGAGGTGGCCGAGCGGGAGGGCATGGCCCGCCTGCTCCGGGTGGAGGTGCGCCTGGGCGCCCTCCAGCAGGTGCAGCCCGAGGTCTTCCAGGCGGCCCTGGAGGCGGTCCGCCCCGCCGGCGAGCCTCGCCTGGAGGGCACGGTCTTCGCCCTGGAGGTGGAGCCGGCCCGGCTCCGCTGCCGGCCCTGCGGCCGGGACTTCGCCCTGGCGGACGGACTGGCGGAGCTCCCCGAGGCCGAGCGGGAGGCGGTCCACTTCCTGCCCGAGCTGGCCCACGGCTTCCTCCGCTGTCCGGCCTGCGGCAGCGGCGACTTCGCGGTCACGGCCGGCCGGGGCGTGCGCCTGGCGGCGGTGGAAGGTGAGCCCCGGGAGGAGGGGGGGGCGTGAGGCGCCTCGAGGACCTGCCGGACCCGCGCCTGGCCGCCGCCGCCGGGAACCTGGCCGGGGTCCGGGCGGTGCTGGCGGTCACCGGCGGCAAGGGCGGCGTCGGCAAGAGCCTGGTCGCCGCCACCCTGGCCCTGGCCCGGGCCCGGGCCGGGGAGGCGGTGGGCCTCCTGGACCTGGACCTGACCGCGCCGACGGCCCACGTGGTCCTGGGCGCCACCGGGAGCTTCCCCCGGGAGGCGGACGGCCTCGAGCCCATCCCCTGCCAGGGCCTGCGCTTCCTCTCGGTGGAGCCCTTCGCCCGCTCGACGCCGGTGGCCCTCCGGGGCGCCGACCAGGGCGAGGTCCTCCGGGAGCTGCTCGCCATCACCCCCTGGGGCGAGCTGGACCTCCTGGTCGTGGACATGCCGCCGGGGCTCGGGGATCCGGCCCTGGACCTGCGGCGGCTCCTGCCCGGGGCCCGCTTCCTCGTGGTGGGCGCGGCCTCGCGCATGGTGCTGGAGACCGTCCGCCGTTGCCTCGCCTTCCTCCTCCGGGAGGGAGCGCCCGTGGCCGGCGTGGTCGAGAACCTGCACCGCCCCGGGACCTCCCGACAGGGGGGGGGAAGCCCCGTGCAGGGCCTGGCCGCCGAGCACCGGGTGCCCTGGCTCGGCAGCCTGCCCTGGGATCCGGCGGTGGAGACGGCCCTGGGCGACGCCGCGGCCCTCCTCGGCACCGACTTCGGCCGGGCACTGGCGGCCCTGGGCGGGAGGCTGCGGGACGGCTGCTAGCCTCCCCCGGTGCCGGACGCCCTCCTCCCCTCCCTCAATCCCGAGCAGCAGGCCGCGGTGACCGCGCCGCCAGGACCCCTGCTGGTGCTGGCCGGCGCCGGCACCGGCAAGACCAGGGTCATCACCGCCCGGATCGCCTGGCTCCTTGGCCAGGGCGTCCGACCCGGGGAGATCCTGGCCATCACCTTCACCAACAAGGCGGCCCGGGAGATGCAGGCCCGCCTGGCCGCCGCCGTCGGTGCCGAGCGCGCCGGCAAGGTGGTCCTCGGCACCTTCCACGCCTTCTGCCTGGCACTCCTCCGGGAGTTCCCCGAGGCCGCCGGCGTGCCCCCGGACTTCGCCATCGCCGACGGCGCCGACCAGCTCAACGTGCTGCGGGGCGTGCTCCGGGAGCTCCGGGTGGGCGTGGACCGGGTCCGGCCCCAGGCCCTCCTGGCCCGGATCTCCCTGTGCCGCAACCGCCTGGCCGCCCCCCCGCCCGAGGACGAGCTCCTGGGCCTGGCCCTGGAGCGCTACCTGGCCGAGCTGCGCCGCTGCCGGCTGGTGGACTTCGACGAGCTCCTCCTGGGGGCGGTCCGCCTCCTCCGGGAGCACCCGGACCTCCGCCGGCGCCTGCGCCGGCGCCACCGGCACGTCCTGGTGGACGAGTACCAGGACACCAACCTGCCCCAGTACGAGGTCCTGCGCCTGCTGGCCGGCCGCAAGCCGAGCCTGACCGTGGTCGGCGACGACGACCAGGGCATCTACGGCTGGCGGGGCGCCGACGTCGGGCGCATCCTCGCCTTTCCCCAGGACTTTCCCGACACCCGAGTCGTGCGCCTGGAGACCAACTACCGCTCGACGGCGCAAGTCCTGGAGCTGGCGAACCGCCTCATCCGCAACAACCCGGTGCGCCACGACAAGTGCCTGCGGCCGGCCGCCGGGGACGGCCCGGAGCCGGAGTTCCTGGAGCTCCTGGACGAGGAGGACGAGGCCGAGTTCCTGGTGCGCCAGGTGCAGCACCTGGTGCGCAGCGGCTCCGCCCGCTGGGGGGACTGCGCCATCCTCTTCCGGACCGGCAACCAGCCCCGGCCCTTCGAGGCGGCCCTGCGCCAGCGGAACATCCCCTACCGCCTGGTGGGCGGCCAGTCCTTCTTCGACCGGAAGGAGGTCCGGGACGTCCTGGCCTTCCTCCGGGTGGCGGCCACGCCCGCCGACGAGGTCTCTCTCCTGCGGATCGCCAACGTGCCACCGCGCGGGCTGGGCCGGGTCGGCGTCGAGCGGCTCCTCGACTTCGCCCACGGCGCCGGCCTGCCGGCCGGGGCGGCCCTGGCCCGGGCCGGCGAGGTGCCCGACCTCGCCGCCGCCGCCCGGGGGGGGGCAGAGGCCCTGGC
>CAYMFV010000270.1:0-4542 GCA_964389745.1 uncultured Planctomycetales bacterium
CCTGGCAGAATATTCCTGCGCGACCGGCGGTGGCCGCTGGCCGGATGCCGGCACCTGGGCCCGGGTCGCCGAGGTCCTGGACCCGGGCAGCATCCCCCGCCGGCGGGCCGATGACGTCCCTCCCGAGAAGCGGGAGACCGGACCCCTCCGGGGCGGCCTCTTCCGGCCCGACGTCGCCCCCGACCGCCTCCGTCGCTGGCAGGGTGCCACCGACCTCTGGGCCCAGGGCTGGTGGCACTGGGACTGGGCCGACGAGCAGCTTCCCGTGGCCACCGTGGATCCAGGGGGGGGGACCATCCGCCTGGGCCTCCCCCACCGCTACGGCCTGAAGGCGGGCACCCGCTTCTGCCTCCTCAACCTCCCCGAGGAGCTGGATGCCCCCAGGGAGTTCTGGATCGACGACGCCGCCAACCGCCTGTACCTGCTGCCGCCCGGCCCCAAGCCACCGGCGGAGCTGCTCCTCACGACCCTGGCCGAGCCGCTGATCCGCCTCGAGGGCGCCTCGAACGTGGTCCTCCGGGGCCTCACCCTCCTCGGCGGCCGCGGCCCGGCTATCGAGGCCCGGGACGTCGCCGGACTCGTGATCGAGGACTGCCGCATCCTCCACCCGGGCACCACCGGCATCCGCATCGAGGGCCACGACAACCGCATCCGCCGCTGCGAGATCGCCGGCCCCGGCGGCGCGGGCGTGGTCCTTGCCGGCGGCGACCGCCCCACCCTCACCCCCGCTGGCAACGTCCTCGAGGACTCTCATATCCATGACTTCGGCCGCCTCTACCGGAGCTACCACCCCGGCGTCGCCCTCCACGGCGTCGGCCAGGTCGTCCGCCGCAACCACCTCCACGACGCCCCACACGCCGCCCTCATCTTCGACGGCAACGACCACCTCGTCGAGGGCAACGACATCCACGACGTGCTGCTGGAGACCGGCGACAGCGGCGCCATCTACTGCGGCCGGGACTGGACCCTCCACGGCACAGTCATCCGGGACAACTTCCTCCACGACCTGCCGGGCACAGCCGACCGCTGGCAGAACGGCGTCTACCTCGACGACATGGCAAGCGGCATCGCGGTCGAGGGCAACCTCTTCCTCCGCTGCAACCTGGGCATGCTCGTCGGCGGCGGCCGGGACCTGGTCATCCGCGGCAACCTCTTCCTCCGCTGCGGCCTCGGCCTGCGCTTCGACTCCCGGGGCACCGGCTGGATGGCGCCCCAGCTCACCGACCCGGACACCTCGACCATCCTCCGGCGCTACGCCGCCATGCCCGTGGACCGGCCGCCCTGGAGCCGCCGCTTCCCGAGCCTTCGCCACTACGGGGACGACCGCTTCGGACGCCCCGCCGGCAGCCGGGTCGTCTGGAACCTGTTCCTGGCCACGCCCTTCGGCGTTGTCGCCGACCGCGAGGCCGTGCAGGTGGCGGGCAACCTGGTGCTGCCCCTGCCCGGGTCGCGCTGACGGCCAGTTGCATCAGCCGCCCGCCGGCAGCAGGCTCTCGATCGCCGCCACCAGCTCCGGGTCGTCAGATGCCACCTTGGAGGGGAAGAAACGCACCGTCTCCCCGTCCGGAGCGACCAGGTACTTGCAGAAGTTCCAGGACGGCAGCTCGCCGCCGCGCTCGCCGAGGAAACGGTAGAGCGGTGACTGCTCCGGACCCGCCGCCGTCACGCCCTTGGCGCAGAGGGCAAAGGTGACGCCGTAGTTCTCCTGGCAGAAGCTGCGGATCGCGGCGGGATCGCCGGGCTCCTGGCCGCCGAACTCGTTGCTCGGCACGCCGAGGACCACCAGGCCCCGCTCGCCGTAGCGCTCGTGCAGGGCCTGGAGCCCGGCGTACTGGGGCGTGAAGCCGCACTCGCTGGCGACGTTCACGACGAGCAGGGGCCGGCCCTGGAACGACGCCAGGGGCAGGCTCTCGCCTTCCAGGGTCTGGACGGTGAGGGCGTAGACGCCTGGGGGTCCGCTCTCGGCAGAGCATGCCGCCAGCGCCAGGGAGACGGCCACGAGTGCGGCCGCGGGGGAGGTTGCGCGCATCCCTGGCGTTAGGCCAGACCGCTATCCTCCTCAAGCTGCCATGCTCCTCCTGCTCGCCGCCACGACCCTCCTCTTCGCCCCGCAGCGTCCCGGAGACCTGGAGGCGCTCCTCGACGGTGTCGGGACCCTGCCCCGCCTCGGCGTCCCCGGTCCCGTGTGCGCCTTCGGGCCCGAGGCCTTCCCGGTGCTCACCGGCCGTCTGGGCGGCGCCGCCGTGCCGGTGGTGGCGGCGGCCCGCTACGGCCGGGGCCGGGCCGTGGCCTTCGGGCACGGCGCCTGGCTCGGGCCGGGCGGCTGGCGGACGCCGGGCGGCGCCCGGATGCTCGTCAACGCCATCCGCTGGGCCGGTGGCCAGCCTGCCGGCTCCCCCCCCCTACAGGTCGCCCTCGACGGCGTGCCCGAGGCCACGGCCGGCTTCCTCCGGGAGCAGGGCTTCCAGGTCGTGACGGCCGACGCCGCCGGGCCGGAGGCCCCCCAGGTCCTGCTCTGGAGCGGGCGCGTGCCCACCGCCGAGGAGCGCCTGGCGGAGCTGCGCCGCTTCCTCCGCGACGGGGGGGGGCTGGTCTGCGGCACCTGTCCCTGGGGGGTGCAGCAGATCCACGCTGCCAGCGGCTTTCGCATTGCCACCGACCTGCCCGAGAACCGGGTCCTGGCCCCCGCCGGCCTGGTCTTCGCCGACGGCTACGTGGAAGGCACGGGCCCCGGTGGCTTCCCGGTGGCCGCCTCCCATCCCGAGGTTGCCCACGCAGGACGGGCCCTGGACCTCCTCCTGGACGGGCTGGACGCGCCCGCGGCGGATCCCAAGGTCCGACGCCAGGCCCTGGGCACCGTCGAGCTGGCCCTCCAGGCCGTCCCCGAGGGCAGCGGCTTCCTGGAGCGGGTGGAAGCCGCCTGCGGATCCCTGACCGACCGGGTGCCGGGGCCCGAGCGGCCCGTGACCACCGCCATGCCCCAGGCACGCCTGGGCATGCTCGCCTGGTGGCGCCGCCACCGGGAGGACCCCGCCGGCACCGCCACGGTCGCGCCGGGGGCCGACTTCTTCCCCGGTCCGGTGCCCGGGGATGCCCCCCGGCTGGAGCGGACGCTGACCGTCCCGGCCGGCCGGCGTGGGTGGATCTCCACGGGCCTGTACGCCCCCCCCGGCGAGACCGTCACGGTCCTCGCAGCGCCGGACCTGCCCCCGGGCTGGCGGCTGCGCATCGGCTGCCACGCCGACGCCCTGTGGAGCCAGGAGCAGTGGAAGCGCTGGCCCGAGGTGAGCCGGAGCTGGCCTCTCTGCCCAGGACGCAACCGCTTCGCCAGCCCCTTCGGCGGCTTGCTCTACCTGGAGGCACCCGGGGCCGGGGCCGCCCTGGCCTTCACCCTCGCCGGCGCCGTCGAGGCGCCCTTCTTCGACCTCCAGGACCCGGGCAGCGCCGCCGACTGGGCCCGGCGCCGGGACGCACCGGCGCCCTGGGCCGAACTCCAGGGCCGCCACCTCGTCATCACCGTCCCGGCCGCCGGCGTCCGGGACCTCGACGACCCGGCGCCGGTCCTGCGCTGGTGGGACCGGGTCCTCGCGGCCCAGGCCTGGCTGGCCGCCCGGCCGCCGGCCACCGCCCGGCCCGAGCGCTTCGTCGCCGACATCCAGATCAGCGCCGGCTACATGCACGCCGGCTACCCGGTCATGACCTGGCTGGACGTGGCGACGCCGAAGACGGAGGGAGAGCTGCCCTTTGTCCTCGACCTGGCCACCCTGGCGGCGGAGGGCTCCTGGGGCCACTTCCACGAGCTCGGCCACAACCTCCAGCGGCCCTGGTGGACCTTCGCCGGCACCGGCGAGGTCACCAACAACCTGTTCACCCTGTACGCGATGGACCTGGTGGTGGGGATCGAGCCCTGGCAACACCCGTGGTTGGAGACACAGAAGGCGAAGGAGGGCCCCTACCTGGAGGGAGGGGCGGAGTTCCCCGCCTGGCAGCGGGATCCGGGCCTGGCCCTCGTCTTCTTCGCCCGCATCCAGCGCGCCTTCGGCTGGGAACCCTTCCGCCGCTTCTTCGCCGCCGGCGAGGCCCTGGCTGCGGGGAAACGGCCCGAGGGCGAGGAGGCGGAGCGGGACGCCTGGCTGGTCGGCCTGTCCCGGGAGTGCGGCCGGGATCTCGGTCCCTTCTTCGAGCGCTGGGGCATCCCGGTCTCCGCCGGGCCCCGGGAGGCCGCCCAGGCCGCCGGCCCGCCGTGGGACGGCATGGCCGCGCGTTCTGCTCCCAGTCCCGGATCCGCCCCACCGACTCGATCCCCCTAGGCCTGGCAGGCCGCCCGGCGCCCGCGCCCCGCTCAGAACAGCACCCGGACGCCGAACCAGAGGACGGAGTCCGTCTCCAGGCCGGCGCCGTTGCGGTTCTGGACCACCGGCAACTGGATCGCCGCCTCGACCAGGAAGCGCCGCGAGACGTACTGGATCGCGGGCGCCAGGTACAGGACCTGTCTCTTTACACATCTCCGAGCCCACGAGACAGGCAGAAATCTCGTATGCC
>CAYMFV010000271.1:0-4524 GCA_964389745.1 uncultured Planctomycetales bacterium
GCCATGTCCAGCCGGGCGAGGCGGTCCTCGTCGGTGTAGGTGGGGTCGAGGCCCCGGGCGAGCTGCAGCTCCAGCTCCTGGATGCGGTCGTCCAGGGTCTCGGCAAAGCGCCGGCGGGTCGCCACCACCCGATCCAGGCGCTCCAGCTCCGCCCGGTCGAAGGGGACCCGGGCGAGCTGGGCGTCGATCTCCTCCAGGCGCGCCTGGAGGGCCTGGCGCCGGGGCTCCAAGGCGGCCTCGCTCACGTCCAGGTCCACCAGCTGGCTCGACAGGCGCTCCAGCTCGGAGTCCAGGGCGAGGGACACGCCCGACTCGACCATGGCCTTCTCGGCGGCCGCAGCGGCCTGCTCCTGGAGGGTCTGGAGCTGGGCCGTCATGGCCCGGACCCGGGGGTGCTCGTCCCGGTAGCTCAGGCGGAGCATGGCCAGGTCCACCCGGGCGGTGGCGGCCTTGCGCACCGCCTCCATGTACTCGGGGTTGCGGGCCAGGGTACGCCGGCTCTCCCGGAACTCCGGCCGGCTCTCGACGATGGCCTGGGTGGCCTTCCGCTCGGCCTGCAACCGGGCCGCCTGGATCCCGATGTCCGCCAGGCTGTTGCGCAGGCTGCTGCGCAGGCCGATGAGCTGGGCCACCTCGCTCTCCATGTCGACGCTGCGGATGGAGTCGAGGAAGACGAGTCGGTCCTGGACTGCCTGGTCGTAGGCACGCCAGGCTTCGGCCGAGGCCTGCTGGAAGGTCTGGAGGTTGCTCCGGGCCACGTCCTCCACCATCTCCCGCATGCGCTCCCGGAAGGCCCGGACGAACTCGTTGGCCAGGCGCACCGCCAGCTCCTTGTCCTCGTTCAGGGCGTAGATGTTGAGCTGCTGGGCCTGGTCGATGTCCCCCTTGATGGACTTGCGGATGAGGGGGGCGGGCAGGTCGGGGTTGTTGGCCATCACCCGCCGGTGGATGGCGCCACTGTTCAGGAGGCCGACCATCGTCATCCGGGTAGCCTCGGTGCTGTCCGGCAGGGGGGGGCCCGAGGGGAGGTTGGCGGCCTCGTTGCTCAGGGACAGCCGCGGCATCTCCCGGGGGATGTAGACCACCGCTACCGCCAGGTAGGTCGGTGGCACGTTCTCCATGTAGTAGATGCCACCGCCAATGGAGCCGGCGAGCACCAGGGCCACGGTCAGCCGGCGCCGGTAGATGGCCGCCAGAAGGGCGGAGAGGGTCTCAGGGTACATGGGGAACCGGTCTCCGGGAGGGCCGCAGGGGCAGGAAGGGCGTGTCCGTCTCCTCCCGCCCGTGGGCGTGGTCCAGGGCGATGAGCAGAATGGTCTCGGTGAGGCCGACCAGGGCCCAGATGAACTTCTGCCAGAGGAACATGGTCACCGCGCACTGCACGGCGTTCATGGACCAGGCCAGGGAGAGCCCGATGAGCCACTCCCGGTGCCACGGGTCCCGGTTGTGCAGAAGCCGGTGCAGGGTGCGCAGACCGATCATCACGACGATACACAGCAGGGCGCCGGAGCCAAAGAGCCCCATCTCCGAGAGGGCCTGGAGGTACGTGTTGTGGACCTGGAGGTTGAAAGGGTTGTTGTACTCGACCATCTGGTCCATGCCCACCCCGAACCAGGGGTGGTCCCAGAAGGCCCTGGCGGCGATCTGGGTGATCCGCCAGCGGAAGTCCGCCGAGGAGGCGTTGAGGTCCTTGACCCACTCGTAGAAGGCCTCCAGCACGCCCGTCGTGTAGCCGACGTAGGCGGCGAGGCCACCCAGGACCAGGTAGAAGAGGGACAGCCGGGGCCAGCGCAGGATGGGCAGGAGGGCCGTGGCCACCATCAGCGCCAGCCAGCCGGAGCGGCTCCAGGAGAGGATGACGGCCACCCAGAGGTAGAAGTAGGCGAGCAGGTAGTAGATGCGCCGACCTGGGGAGATGCGCCCGGCCGGTCGCAAGGCGAAGAAAAGGGCGAGCATTGCCACCGAACCCAGGGCGTTGGCCTGGTGGTTCGGGTGCAGCATCAGGCCGGTGCACCGGGGATAGACGCCGAACGGGGTGATCACCGTGCGAAAGTCGGCGGTGGCGAAGGTCACCGGCTGACCGCTGGCGATGGACAGCACGTGCTGCAGGATGCCCACGGTGGCCGAGAAGATGGCGCCGAGGAGGAGATAGTGGAAGAGGATCTCGACGTGGCGGCGATTGCGCAGGACTGCCGGCAGGATCACCACCAGGGCCAGGAAGGACAGGCGGAAGCCGTACTCGACCGTGGAGGCGCCGATCTTCGGCACCAGGAGGAAGGTGATGGTGGCCGCCACGGCCAGCCAGGCCAGGGGGAAGATCAGCGGAGTCAGGCGCAGCTTGACGTCGCCCCGGCGCAGTCCCCGCTCC
Organism: uncultured Planctomycetales bacterium; assembly: GCA_964389745.1. GTDB lineage: Bacteria > Planctomycetota > UBA1135 > UBA1135 > UBA1135 > CAYMFV01. The sequence goes on from CAYMFV010000271.1 coordinate 2,369, forward strand.
GCCAGGATGAGCACCACCATCAGCAGGGCGAACTGCAGGATCCCCGGGATCACGTCGGCGAAGAAAGCGAAGGCGAGGAGGCCGAGGACCGGGCGGTCGAACTCCCCGCTGACATAGATCCAGGTCAGGAACAGGGCCAGACAGGTGATCAGGAACAGGGCGAAGATCGTCCACAGGAAGGGGACGTTGTTCACCAGGGGGGGGAACTCTCCAAGGGTGGCGATCTGGAGCCACAGGCCCCGGGTCCCGTCCCGCCAGACCAGGGCGGCCAGGCCGACGCCAAGGAGTACCGCCAGGGCGCCGAGGAGGCGCCCCAGGAGGGGGCTGATGTCCCGGGCCAGGGCCGCCCGGTCTTCAGCCATCGCCACGCTCCCAGGAGAGCTCCACCAGGAGGGCGCTGAAGGGGGTCATCTGCAGAACCAGGGTGCCGTCCTGCCAGCGCAGGTAGTCGGCCACCGGCACGGGATGGGGACGGGCGGCGGGATGGGCGGCCAGCTCCAGGGGGATCTCCCGGGAGAGCCGTTCCTGCTCCTCGGCGAAGATCCCCTGGGCCCGGCGGCGCAGGCGGGGATCCACGCTCCGGGCCTCGGCCTGGCGGCCGGCGAAGGCGGCCTCCAGGGCCCGGAGGTCCGACTCGGCCACCCCCTGGCCCCGGAGCCGCTCCAAGGTCGCCTGGGCGGCCTGGCGCCGGACGCCACTGCGCAGCTCCTCGAAGCGCCGCCGGAAGTCGGGGTCGGCCAGCGGGTCCCCGTGCCTGGCGTCCAGGGCCCAGACCCCGAGGATGCGGGCCGGGGGATCCTCCAGTCGGACCAGGACCGGCCGCAGGGCGGCCTTGGATTCCCGCTTGTGGGCCGCCAGGCGACTGCGCGCCTGCTCCCACGCCGGCCGATCCCGGGCCGGGGCCCCCAGGCGCTCGAAGGAGAGGCGCCCCTCCAGGAAGCCCCGGATCTGCTGCCGCCGGTTCTTGAACAGGGACATGTCCACCCCGGCGTAGTCCAGGTACTTGCGGATGCTGTCCTGGGCCTTGCCGAAGGCGTCGGCGGCCAGGAGCCAGCCGTGGTCCCCCTGGCGGCTGGCGAAGAGGGTCAGGTTCCAGGGGGCCTCCCGGCGGGTCACCGGCACCGCCGGCAGCTCGCCGGCGATGCGCATCATCTGCATGCCCTGGAAGACCGGCTTGGGCGCACCGTTGACCGTGAAGATGCCGGCTCCCTGCCCCTTGAAGTCCTCCTTCGCCTCCCAGGGGCCGTCCTGGAGCATGAGGAAGAGGGAGTGCTCCACCCCGGTGCGGGTCAGGGCCGTGGTCAGGGCCACGTAGTAGGCGCCGTTGGCGTAGCTGTCGAGGATCGGGTCCGGCGGCAGCGTGTAGTTCCACTCCGAGAGGATCAGCTCGGCGTCCTCGAGGCCGTAACGGGCAGCCAGCCGGCGGAGCCGGGTCGACATCTCCAGGGACTCCTGGTCCGTGGGATAGCCCACGTAGTCGTGCCAGGAGAGGAAGTCGGGGCGGAAACCCGTCCGCTTGCAGGCCTCGAACTCCAGGCGGAAGCGCTCCAGGGTGCGGCTGCCCACGTGGGTCTCCCCAGGGCCGCCGATGCGGATGCCCCGGGGCAGCTCCTCCCGGAGGACCTTGCCGGCGGCGGCGTAGAAGCTGGCGAAGGGCTCGGGATCCACGTACCAGCGGCCGGGCATGGCCGGCTCGTTCCAGATCTCCACGTGGGTGAGGGGCACGCCGGCGTCGAGCATCGCCCGGGCATCCCGGGCCAGGCGCCGGGCCCAGGCCTCGGGGTCCCGGGGTTCCTTGCTGGCCCGCTCCGGCAGCTCGTCCGCCTTCCGGGGATAGTTCTCGGGCAGCCCCGCCCCGCAGAGCATCACGTCCATCCCGGCCTTCCTGGCCCGCAGCCCGGCTGCGACGTGCTGCCGGCCGAAGGGGGTGATGTCGTACATCACCCAGAGGCGCACCAGGCCGCGCCGGGGCTGCAGGTAGTCGTGGTAGGCCTGCCAGACCCCAGGCCAGGAGTTGTTGTACTCGTTCAGCCCGGCCAGGAGGCCCGGCGGGACCGGGCGTCCCGTGGCGGCGAAATCCACCGCGAAGTCCACCGGTGCTCCCGTCGCGGCCCGGGGCAGGGCCGGGAGCGGCGCGCTCCCCCCCTCCTTCAGCC
>CAYMFV010000272.1:0-4524 GCA_964389745.1 uncultured Planctomycetales bacterium
CATCAGGATCGCGTCGATCTCCCAGGGCAGCTCCGGAAGAAGCTGCCTGGGATGCGCCGGCCGTTCGCCCGCCAGCTTGCGCCGGCGCACCTCGGCCGGGCTGGCCATGTCGTGCTCGAAGAGCCGCTGGCCGGTGAAGAGCTCGTAGAAGGTGGCGCAGAGGGAGTAGATGTCCGTGGCCGGGCCGACCTCGGCCTCCGGGTCGCCGGCCCGGAGCTGCTCCGGGGACATGTAGGCCGGCGTGCCGGGCTCCTGGCCGGTGAGGGTGCGCAGGGCCCGATCCTCCTCCTGGGAGCGGGCGATGCCGAAGTCCATCACCTTCAGGACGCCGTCCCGGGTCACCATCAGGTTGCCCGGCTTGACGTCCCGGTGGATGAGGCCGCAGCCATGGACCGTGGCCAGGGCGCCGGCAGCGTCGGCGAACCACTCGGCGAGCTGGCGGATGTCCAGGCGGGCGGCGCGCCGGCTGCGGAAGACAGCCTCGAGGTCCGGACCGTCCACCCATTCCATCGCCATCCAGGTCAGGACCGCAGGGCCCCGCTGGAAGTCCCGGAACCAGGCCTCGCTGGCCAGGTCCACATTCCGCGGCCGCCGCCAGGCGTCCTCGCCGCAGGCCAGGACCTGGATGATGTGCGGGTGCTGGCCGAAGAGCGCCGCCCACGAGGCCTCCTGCTGGAAGCGCTGCTGGACCTGCTCGGGGACGTCGCCCCGGAGGATCTTGATGGCCACCCGCCGCCCCGTGCTCAACTGGCGGCCCCGGTGCACGGTGGCATGGCCGCCGTGGCCCACGGGTGGCCCCACGAGGAAGTCGCCGAGGAGCACACCCCGGATCTCCTCCGGGGCGAGCTCGGCGAGGAGGCGACGGAAGTCCTGCTCCTGGACCCGGGCGCGCCCGAGGAGGACCTGCAGGGCCCGGAGCACCTCCGGCCCCCGCTCCGGGAGCTGGCAGCTCCGGCCGTCGTGGTCCACGTACACGGCGGCGAAGTCCCGAGTCAGCCCGTGGAAGGCCCAGCGCCGACCTTCGGCCTCCACGAACCACGGCGCCGGCCAGGCGGCGGCGGCAAGGATGGAACGGAAGGTCTCCTCGCTGTCCAGGTAGTCGAGAAGGGCTCGCAGCGCCTTCGCCGCCTCCTCCCACCATTCCGGCCCCGTCGGCCGATCGTGGACGACGCGGTTGCGCAGGGCGATGGGAACCGCCAGGAGATCGCCGAGGGTGGGCCGGGCCGGCAGCCGGAAATGGGCGAGCCGGGCCATGGGGCGCATGGCCTCGACCAGGGCCAGGGGGGGCCGGTCCCCCAGGGCGTCGTGGATGGCCCGGAGGGTCACCGCCTCCTCCAGGAGCCGGCGCTCGGCAGGGGGTGCCCGGCGCAGCAGCTCCCGGCGCAGGGTGCGCAGGGCCGTGAGCAGCCCGTTCCAGTGCCCCCAGGAGGGCCGTTGCAGCCCGGCCACCACCGAGTGCAGCTCGGGTGCAGCCAGTCCCGCAGCGACCAGGTCGGCCAGGGCCAGGAGCGCCAGGTCCCGGAACTCGGTTTCCAGGCGGGCCAGGGCCTCGCGCACCATCTCCTCGGCTGACCGGCCGGCCTGCTCGTGCTGGTGGTCGTGCGGGGAGGGCATGCAGGTGCCGGGTCTGGAGCCGGACACCAGCCTAACGGCTGCCGGGCCCTCCCGCGGCCGGGTTCCAGCGTCGGCTACCATTCGAGTATGGGTGAACAGCGGGTCCGCGCCTGGCAGGACGCAGAGCAGCAGCGCTTCTTCACGCGCTGTCTGCTTCGCGATCTCGAGGCTCTCGAGGTCATGCTCCAGCAGGGTGCCATCGAGTCCGACACCCGCCGGGTGGGAGCCGAGCAGGAGCTCTTCCTGGTGGATGCCGGCCTGCGGGCCGCGCCCCGGGCTCTGGAGGTCCTCGGGCGGGTGGACGACTCCCACTTCACCACCGAGCTGGCGCTCTACAACCTGGAGTTCAACCTGGACCCCTTCGCCTTCCGGGGCGACTGCCTGGCGCGCATGCACGCGGAGATCGACACCCTCCTGGCCCAGGTCCGGACGGCGGCGACAGAGCTCGGTGTCGACGTCGTGCTGACCGGCATCCTCCCGACCCTGCGCCTGGAGGACGTCAACCTCGGGAACATGACGCCCAATCCCCGCTACCGGGCCATCAACGAGGCCCTGTCACGCCTGCGGGGGGGGGCATTCCGCTTTCGGATCAAGGGCATGGACGAGCTGCGCCTCGAGCACGACAACATGATGCTCGAGTCCTGCAACACCTCCTTCCAGGTGCACCTGCAAGTCACGGCGGAACAGTTCGCCCACTACTACAACATCGCCCAGCTGGTTGCCGCTCCGGTGCTGGCGGTGGCCGCCAACTCGCCGCTGCTCTTCGGCCGGCGCCTGTGGCGGGAGACGCGGCTGGCGCTCTTCCAGCAGAGCATCGACACCCGGGTCGAGGACCTGGACGAGCGCGAGCTCCGACCCCGGGTGAGCTTCGGCAGCCGCTGGGTCCGGGACTCGGTGCTGGACATCTACCAGGAGGACGTGGCCCGCTACCGGGCCCTGCTCGGCGCCGAGGACTACGAGGACCCCTTCGCGGCCCTGGACGAGGGCCGGCCTCCCCACCTGACCGCCCTGCGCCTGCACGCCGGCACCATCTACCGCTGGAACCGGGCCTGCTACGGCATCTCCGACGGTCGTCCCCACCTGCGCATCGAGAACCGCATCCTCCCGGCCGGGCCCACCCCCGCGGACGAGGTGGCCAACGCCGCCTTCTGGTTCGGCCTCATGCACGGCCTGGCGGAGCAGGTGGAGGACGTGCCGGCGCGCATGGACTTCGACGTGGCCCGTTCCAACCTCCTGGCCGCGGCCCGCCTCGGCCTGGACGCCCAGATCACCTGGCTCCACGGCCGGGCGGTGCCCGCCGAGCGCCTGGTCCTGGACGAGCTCCTGCCCCTGGCCCGGCAGAGCCTCCTGGAGCAGGGCCTGGACCGGGGCGACGTGGAACACTACCTGGGGATCGTCGCCGAGCGGGTGCACAGCGGCCGGACCGGCGCCTGCTGGCAGATCCGCTCCCTGGAGGAGATGAAGAAGCAGCCCGGCGCCAGCCTGCAACAGGCGCTGGCAGCCCTGGTGGCGGCAAGCATCCGGGAGCAGCGGGAGGGGGCACGACCGGGACACGAGTGGCCCCTAGCCCGGTTGGAGGACGCCGGCGCGGCCTTCGGTGTCCATTACGGCACGGTCGCCTCCTTCATGACCCGGGACCTGTTCACCGTCCACGAGGATGAGCTGGTCGACCTGGCGGCCAGCGTCATGGACTGGAAGCACATCCGCCACGTGCCCGTGGAGGACGACCAGCACCGGCTCGTGGGGCTGATCACCCACCGCACCCTCCTGCGCTTCTTCTCCCGGGTCTCCCCGGAGGAGCGCTCGGTGCCCGTCAGTCGCCTGATGGCCCGGGACCCCCTGACGGTCACGCCGGACACGCCGACGCTGGAGGCCATCGCCCGGATGAAGGAGCACCATGTCTCCTGCCTGCCGGTGGTGCGCCCGGAGGGGCGCCTCGTGGGCATCGTCACCGAGCAGGACTTCATGGACATCGCCGCCGTGCTCCTCGAGCAGAAGCTCCGGGAGGCCCGGCCGTGAGCATCCTGGCGCAGGAGACCGTTGCCGCCGGTCTGGCCGTGGGCCGGCGCCTGGGCGCCTGGGGCCGGGAGGATGGCCCCCGCCTGGTGATCCTGGGTGGCATCCACGGCAACGAGTCCGCCGGCGTCCTGGCGGCCCGGGCGGTGCTGGCCGAGCTCCGGCGTCTCCGGCCGCCGGCGGCCGGTCGGGTGGCGGCCCTGGCCGGCAACCTGGCGGCCCTGCAGGCCGACGAGCGCTACCTGGACCGGGACCTGAACCGCATGTGGGGCCCGGGGCCGGCTCCCGATGGGGAGGGGGAAGATGGCTGCCGGGAGGCGGTGGAGCGCCGGGAGCTCCTGGCCGCCCTGCGCCAGGAGGTGGTGGGTGCCCCCGGCGAGGTCTTCTTCCTGGATCTGCACACCTCCTCGGCCGCCGGCCTGCCCTTCGCCTGCATCGGCGACACCCTGCGCAACCGGCGTTTCGCCCGGGCCTTTCCGGTGCCGGTGATCCTCGGCCTGGAGGAGCAGGTGGACGGCGCCCTCCTGGAGTACCTGAACAACGCCGGTCTGGTGACGCTGGGTTTCGAGGGCGGCCAGCACCGGGCGGCCGCCGCCCGGGAGAACCACGAGGCTGCCATCTGGCTGGCCCTGGCCGCCGCCGGCGTCCTCGAGCCGCCCTGGCCGGAGCCGGTCCGGGCCGCCCGGCGCCTGCTGGACCAGCGCCGGGGCGAGCGGCCCCGGGTGCTGGAGGTGCGCCACCACCATGCCGTGACGCCGGGGGACGGCTTCCAGATGACCGCCGGCTTCCACAACTTCGACCGGGTCCGCGCCGGCCAGCTCCTGGCCCGGGACCGGGGGGCGGAGATCCGGGCTCCCGAGGACGGGCGGGTGCTCCTGCCCCTCTACCAGGGCC
>CAYMFV010000273.1:0-4512 GCA_964389745.1 uncultured Planctomycetales bacterium
CCGCCCTGGCCTGGCGCCTCGCCCGGCGCCTGGGCACCCCCCCCCTGGCGGCGGCGGCGGCGCCGTTGCTCCTGGCCCTGTCCCCGCCGATGGCCTTGTGGAGCGCCGTGGGCATGCCCATGCCCCTCCTGGTGGTCCTCCTCCTGGCCTCCGTCCTGGCCATGGACCGGGAGCTGGCCGCCCCGCGGGCCTTCCCCTGGAGCGGCCTGCTCCTCGCCCTGGTGGCCCTGGCCCGGCCCGAGTCCTTCGCCTACCCCTTCCTCTTCGTCGGCTTCGCCCTGGTCCATGGCCTCGGCCACGATCGGCTCCGGGCCCACCGCCGCCAATTCCTCCTCCGGGCCGCCCTGGCTCTCGGGGCCGTGGCTGTCTTCTTCCTCTGGCGCCGGGCCTACTACGGCTACTGGCTCTCCAACGCCACCTACGCCAAGCTGGGCAGCGAGGACGGGCCTCTCTCGGCCTACGCCCTGGCCCAGTACCGGCAGGCCTGGACCGGCTACCTGCGCCCCTTCCTCCTCCTCCACCTCGCCGTCCTCCTCCTGGCCCTGGCGGCCCTGCCGACCTGCCTGGCGCTCCTCCGCCGCCGGCCGGTGGCCTGGCTGGTCCTGGGCCTCGGGGCCTTCCAGGTCCTCCTCATCCTCAAGGCCGGCGGCGACTGGATGCCCATGTGGCGCTTCCTGCTCCCGGTCCTCGCCCTCCTCGCGCCCTTCCTGGCCGCCGGCCTCGCCCGGGCGGCGGTCCGCTGGCGTCGAGACGCGCTTCCGGGTCCCGGCCTCCAGGCCCTGGTCCTGCTCCTGGTCCTCCTCGCCGGCGGCCACGCCGCCCGGGGCGTGGAGCGGGCCATCGGCCCCCGCCTGGCCGCCATGCGCCTGCCCTGGGCCTCGGCCCTCCGGGAGGCGCCGCGCCTCCGGGAGACCATCCCCCCGGGCGAGACCGTGGCCTCCTGCGCCATGGGCGTGGTCCCCTGGAGCCTCCTGGAGAACCCCTTCCTGGACATGGTGGGCCTGTGCAACGAGCACATCGCCCACCACGGCCGGCGGGCCCTGGGCCTCCTCGGCCTGCCGGACACCTACTGGGAGAGGGCCGATCCCGACTGGGTCTTCACCGCGGCCCGGCCGCCCTGGGTGCTGATCGTCCGCACCCCGGTGCCCGGCGGCGGCGGCTCCGGCCCGCCCAATCCGGAGCGGGTCCAGGCCGCCGACGGCACCATCTGGAGCATCTCCCGGACCAGCGCCACCAACCAGCTCGCGGCCATGCACCCTCGTTTCCAGGCGGACTACGAGCTGGCCGGCGAGCTTCAGCTCGAACCACCCCCCCCCTCACCCTGGTCCCGGCGGATCTTCGTCTACCGGCGCCGGGCCGGGCCCTGACGGCGCAGGTGCCACCACATGCCCAGGGCCTCCCGGACCACCTTCCAGGTCAGGGAGGAATTGGTGAACTGGTAGGAGATGGTCACCTCCCGGATCGACAGGCCGGCCCGGGACACCAGGGCCAGGGACTCCAGGAGGAAGTCGAAGGAGCGGCTGCGCAGCGGCGTGGTGGTGATGACCTCCATGGCCCGCCGGGAGTAGCGCCGGTAGCCGCTGGTGCAGTCCCGGAGCTGCCGGGGGCCATCCCGGTCCGGATCCCGGAGGACCCAGTTCATGAGCAGGGTGCCGGCCCGGCTGAGCAGCCGCCGGTACAGGGGCACGCCCGCCACCAGGGCTGGATCCCGGGCCCCGATGACCAGGTCGGCTGCCTCGGCGGCCAGGAAGAGGGGCAGCTCGTCCGGGCTGTGGGAGAGCCCGGCATCCATGGTCACCACGTAGTCGTAGCCGGCCGCCAGGGCGTGGCGCATGCCGTCGGTGACGGCGCCGCCGATGTGCGTGTTCCGCTCGTGGCGGATGACGTGCACCCCCGGGATGCCGGCCAGGATCTCCGGCGTCCGGTCCCGGGAGCAGTCGTCCACCACGCACACGTCGGCGTACTTCCCGGCCCGGCGCACCACCTCCTCGATGGTCTCCTCCTCGTTGTAGGCCGGGATCACGACCAGCATTCGCGGCGCGTCGTTCATCCTCTCCCCCCTCACTCCCCGCCCACTGTCGTTCGGTAGCGACGCTCGGCGATGGCGATGTCGTCGGGGGTGTTGATGTTGATGTAGCCGTCGCCGATGTCGAAGTACTCCACCCGCCGCCCCTCGTCCACGGCGCACTGGATCAGGTCGGGGAGTTCCCGCTCGCCCCGCTCGATGTTGATCGGCGTGCGCTCGATGTAGTCGTAGATCCCGGCCCGGAGGATGCAGTTGCCCGTGCCCATGATGTCGTTGATCGGCACCCGGGGCTTCTCGATGAGCCGGTAGATGCGGCCGCAGCGGGCGTCGCCGTCGCCGATGATGGCGTAGGTCTTGTGGATCTGGCTGTGGTCCTCGACGTGCACCACCCCGCAGACGCCGAACAGCTCCTCCTCGTGGAAGCGGCGCATCATCTCCTCGTGCCGGGGCGCGGTCAGGACCTCGTCGGCCAGGAAGAGCATGAAGTCGTCGCCGGCGATAGCCTCCCGGGCGCACTCCATGGCATGCACCAGGCCCTTGCGCTCTACCTGGATCACGTACTGGATGCGCCGGTCCCGGTAGCTGGTGCCGTAGTGGTTGATGATGTCCTCGGCCCGGTAGCCCACCACCACCACGATGCTCTCGACGCCAGCGGCCACCGCGTTCTCGAGGCTGTACTCGATGAGCGGCCGCCCCAGGAGGCGGAGCATGCACTTGTTCACCTCCCGGGTGCGCTGGTCGAGACGGCTGCCCCGCCCGCCGGCCAGGAGCAGAGCCTTCATCCCCCCCACCTCACCGCACCTTGCCAGGGGCCCCGGCGGTCTCGCTGCGGAAGAGCCGGGCCTGCTCCTCGATCCAGGCCAGGAGCCGGCCAACGCCTTCCTCGGGGAGCACCTCCGGGTGCCAGCCGAAGGCCTCCCGGGCCCGGGTGATGTCGCACACGAAGTAGGACAGGTCGCCGTCCCGCTGCGGCCCGAAGTGCACCTCGGAGCTGCGGCCGCTCAGGCGGTCGATGAGCTGGATGCACTCCAACAGGGAGATCCGGTGCTCCGGCCCCCCCCCGATGTTGTAGGTCCCCGGCACCGGCCGGCGCTGGTAGGCGACGAAGGCCGCCGCTGCGTCGGTGGCGTAGAGGATGTCCCGGACCTGCTTGCCCGTCCCGTAGATGGTCAGGGGCCAGCCCAGGAAGTTGCGAATCGCGAAGTTGGCCACCCAGCCGTGGTCCTCACCGCCGAACTGGCGCGGCCCGTAGATGCCCGTGTAGCGGAAGCTGGCGGCCTTGACGCCGAACATGTCGGCGAAGGCCCGGACGTAGTGCTCGGCGCTGGCCTTGGAGGCATGCAGGGGGGAGATCCGACCCTCCCGGCCGCCGTCCATCCAGCGGTCGTCCTCCCGGACGGCCACCGGGTCCCGGAGGAAGCGGGTCTCCTCCTCCCGGAGGTCGTCGTTGATCCACGGGCCGTAGACGTGCACCGACGAGCAGGAGGCCACGGCGGCGCCGTGCTCCCGGGCGGTCACCAGGACGTTGTAGGTGCCCACCACGTTGGTGCTGAAGTCCAGGTCCGGATCCTCCCAGGAGATGGTCATCGCCGGCTGGGCCGCGGTGTGGGCCAGGAAGGCGCAGCCCGAGGCGTGGTCCAGGAGCTCCTCCCGGTTGCGGATGTCCGCCTTCACCACCTCCACCCCCATGTCCCGGAGCACCCGGGCGTTGTGCTCCCGGACCTCGTCGCTACCGAAGCCGGTGCGACGCAGCTCGTGCTTGGTCATGTTGTCGTAGGCCACCACGTCCCAGCCCTCCTTGCGGAAGGCCTCGCACACGTGGGAGCCCAGGAAGCCGCAGCCACCGGTCACCAGGACCTTCATCGTCTGCCTCCAGGGGGGTTCGGGTTCTGCTCCAGGCGTGGGGGAAGGGCACGACACCAGGCCCGCCGGTCTCGCCGCCGGGCCCGAACCGTGCCGCGCCGCCAGAATAACAGCGCGGGCTCAGCCCCGATCCGGGCCGCCAGGCGGCGGTTCCACCCAGGTCAGCTCCTCCAGGGGCAGCTCCACCTCCAGCTCGCCGCCCCGGAGACGCACCCGACCCCGGCGCCGGTCCACCCGCTGCACCCGGAGGCGCTGGCGGTAGCGGGGCACCCACACCATCTCCCCCTTGCGCAGCTCCTGGAGGAAGCGGCGCCAGCGGGCGGCGAGGTCGCAGCCGTCCACCAGGGCCAGGAGCCGCCCGGCCAGGGCTGCCAGCTCCCGGGCCTCGACCTCCTTCAGGCGGCCCTGGAGCCGGGCGACCCCCTCCTCCAGGGTCGTCCGGAGCTCCCGGCGCAGAGCCAGGACCGTCTCCTCGGCCTCCCGCAGGCGCAGCTCCTGGAGGCGGCGGCTCTCCGCCTCGGCCGCGGCCATGCGCCGGGCCGTCTCCCGGGCGGCGTCGGCGTCGGCCCAACACGCACGTTGCCTACCGTTCGCCGACGGCAACAACGAGCGCTAAGGGTCGC
>CAYMFV010000274.1:0-4501 GCA_964389745.1 uncultured Planctomycetales bacterium
GCGCCCCGACCTGCCGGTCCTGGCCCTGGACCGGCGGGACTCCCAGGCCGGTCTCCTGCGCCGGGGCCTGCTTGCCGAGGACGAGGAGCTGCGGGCCTACTGGCGGGGCTCCGGCCTCGAGAACTACCGGCGCATGTACGGCTGGCTGGCCCGCCGTGTCGGCGGGCGCCAGATCGAGATCCTCCCTCCCCTGACCGTCCCCGAGGCTGCCCTCTGGCACCCCGAGGCCCCGGACTTCTTTCCCGACGTTCCGGCCTACGTCGCCTGGCTCGAGGAGACCGGCCGCCTCGACCCGGACCGGCGCCGGGTGGCCATCGTCACCCAGCAGAGCTTCCTGGTCCTCGAGGACACCGCCGTCCACGCCGCCGTCGTCCGGGACCTGGAGGACCGGGGCCTGGCCGTGGCCGTCCTCTACGCCGACCGCCAGGAGACCCTGCTCGCCATGCTCCGAGCCTGGCAGCCGGAGCTGCTCCTGGACGACGGCCACGCCTCGCCGATGCTCCTGGCCGGGGCCACCGAGCTGGACGTCCCCCAGGTGAAGATGATCTCCATGCTGCGCACCACCCTCGAGGAGTGGCGGCGCTCGCCCCTGGGGCTCGACCCGGGCGACGTCAGCCTCCACCTCCTCACCCAGGAGGTGTACGGCATCGTCGATCCCCAGGTGGTGGGCGGGCTGCAGGCCAGCATCCAGGGGTACCGGGTCCACGAGCCCGACCCGGAGCGCATCGCCCACCTGGGACGGCGGGTCATGGGCTGGCTGCGGCTACGGGAGAAGCCGCCGGCCGAGCGGCGCATCGCCATCGTCTACTACCACAAGTACCTGGGCCGGGGCGACCTCCTCCGGGGCAGTCCCAGCGGCGCCTTCCTCGACGGGCCGGCCAGCCTGCTCCGGGTGCTGCGGGCCCTGCGCGACGCCGGCTACCGGGTGGATCCCCAGCCCGCCGGCGAGGAGGAGCTCCTGGCCCTCCTCCAGGAGCGCGGCCGGAACGTGGCCGCCTGGGCCGGGGGCGACCTCCGCCGCCTGGTCCTGACGGGCGACCCGGAGCTGGTGCCGGTCGCCACCTACGAGGAGTGGCTCCGGGACCTGCCGGCGGCGGCCGTCCAGCGCGTCCTGGACACCCACGGCCCCCCCCCGGGCAAGCAGATGGTCTGGCACGAGAACGAGCGGGACTACCTGGTGGTGCCCCGGATCGACCTCGGCGGCGTCGTCCTCCTGCCCCAGCCGGCTCGGGGGCCCGAGAACGACGAGCGCCTCCTCCACGCCCGGGACGTGCCCCCCCCCCACCAGTACCTGGCCACCTACCTGTGGCTGCAGCGTCAGGCCGGGGTGGACGCCCTGGTCCACTTCGGCACCCACGGCTCCGAGCTCCTCCTGCCGGAGAAGGGCGCCGGCCTGGGCCCAGAGGACTACGGCGACATCTGCATGGGCGACCTGCCCGCCATCACGCCCTGGGTCCTGGACAACGTCGCCGAGGCCACCCTGGCCCGGCGCCGGGCCTACACCGTCCTGGTGGACCACATGACGCCGGCCTACGAGGCCGCCGGCCTGGCTCCGGAGCTGGAAGCCCTCTACCGGGACGTCCAGCAGTTCGACACCCTCGAGCCGGGCATCGTCCGGGAGCGCTATCGGGGCCGGATCAGCGCCGCCGCCCGGGAGGCGGGCATGGCGGCGGCCGGCGAGGAGGACCTGGATGACGCGGCCCTGGCCACCCTCCGGGACGAGCTGCACGGCATCCGGGAGCGGGTCGCGCCCATGAGCCTCCACGTCCTCGGGAAACCGCCCCCCCCCGAGCGCTTGCTGGCGATGGTGGCGAGCATGCTGGGCCGGGAGCTGGCCCAGGAACTCGGCGGCCGGGAGGCGGCCGAGGAGGTCCTCCGGGCCGCCCTCCTGGACGGCGACGCCACCGCCCGGGAGCGCCTCGGCCGCTGGGCCGAGCCGGCCGCCGACGCCCAGCGCCGGCTGCTCGCCTGCGGCGCCGAGGTGCGCAACCTCCTCCACGCACTGGGGGGGGGCTTCGTCCCGCCCGGCCCAGGCAACGACCCGGTACGCAACCCGGCGGCGGTGCCCACCGGCCGCAACCTCTACGCCCTCAACCCCGAGGAGATCCCGACCCGGACGGCGTGGGAGGTGGGCGTCAGCCTGGGCCGCCAGCTCCTGGAACGCCGTCCCGACCTGCGCAAGGTCGCCTTCGACCTGAACGCCTTCGAGACCATGCGTGACTACGGGGTCCTGGAGGCGGAGATCCTCTGGCTCCTGGGCGTGCGGCCTCTGTGGGACGAGAACGACCTGGTGGTGGACGTGGAGCTGGTGCCCCGGGAGGAGCTGGAGCACCCGCGTCTCGATGTCTTCATCGCCATCGCCGGTGCCATGCGGGACAACTTCCCCTCCCGGGTGCGACTCCTGGACCGGGCCATCCGCCTGGCCGCCGCCCAGGAGGAGGCGGACAACCACCTCCGGGAAGGCGTCGCCCGCCAGGAGGCGGCGCTGCGGGCGGCGGGCTTCGCCCCGGAACGGGCGGCGGCCCTGGCCCCGGCCCGGATCTTTGGCCAGAAACCGGGCGAGTACGGCACCCGCATCCTCTACCTGGTGCCCCAGTCCGGCGCCTGGGAGGACGAGGCGGAGGTGGCCCGGGTGTACCGGGAGAACATGGCCTGTGTGTACACCGGCGACCTCTGGGGCGAGCGGGTGGAGGACCTCTACGAGACCGCCATGCAGGGCGTGGAGCTGGTGCTCCGCAACTGGGCCTCGAACATGATGAGCCCGCTCTCGAACCACCACGTCTACGAGTACGCCGGCGGCCTGAGCATGGCCGTGGCCGCGGTCACCGGGCGGGAACCCGAGCTGCTCCTCAACGACGTCCGGGAGCGGGATCCCCGCCTCCGGGACTTCGCCGCCGTGATGCGGGAGGAGTTCCAGGCCACCCTCCTCAACCCGAAGTGGGCGGCGGGGATGAAGGAGCACGACTACGCCGGCGCCGGGCAGGTGGCCGAGCTGGTCAAGAACAGCTTCGGCTGGGCGGTGACCCGGCCTGGCTCGGTGGACCAGGCGACCTGGGACGCCATCCACGCCATGTACGTGGAGGACCGGGCCGGGCTCGGCCTCCGGGATTGGTTCGCCCGGGTCAACCCGGGAGCCTTCCAGGAGATCGCCGCCATCCTCCTCGAGGCCGGCCGCAAGGGCTACTGGGAGGCCTCGGAGGAGACCCGCCAGCAGCTGGCCCGGGACTACGCCCGCTCGGTGGCCGAGCACGGCTTCTCCGCCGGCCTGGTCGCCGGCGGCAACGTGCCCCTCCAGGAGACCGTCCGCAAGCTCCTCGGCGGTCCCGCCGACCAGGAGCTGGTGGCCGCCTGGGCCCGGGCGGTGGCCGCCTCGGAGGGGGGGGAGGAGGCGCCTACGGTGCACGGCCTGGAGCTCGCCGAGGCGCAGCCCAGGCCAGTCGAGGCCGCCGAGCCGCCCCCCCCCTCCGGGCTCTGGCTGCGCCTCGGGGCGGCGGCCGTGGTCCTCGCCCTCTTCCTCCTCGGCCTGGTCCGGCGCAGCGGAGCCCTGACGTGATCGAGACTCTCGGCCGCACCCTGGTCCCCCTGTCCGAGGCCCTCCTGGTCCCGGACCTGGTCCTTCTCGCCCTGGCCACCGGGGCGAGCATCCTGCACGCCGGCGGCCTCCTGGGCGAGGCCCTGCGCCGCCGCCGGCTGCTCCCGGCCCATCGGCGCCTCTGCGCCGAGCTGGCGGCCGCTTCGGGGCGACGTCTCCCCATGACGGAGGCGGTGGAGGCCTCGCCCCTGGCGGCCGCCTGCTTCCCCCACGTTGGTCCCGACCACGACCGGGACAAGCTCCTGGACGACCTGCGCCTGGCCATGGAGCAGCGCCTGGAACGGCACAACCTCCTGGTCCGCCTGGGGCCGATGCTCGGCCTGGCCGGCACCCTGATCCCCCTCGGGCCGGGCCTGGCGGCCCTCTCCCAGGGCGACGTGGCCAGCCTCTCCCACTACCTGGTGGTGGCGTTCACGACCACGGTCCTGGGCCTGCTGGTGGGCGGCCTCGCCTACACCGTCCTCTCCTTCCGCCGCCGCTGGTACGCCCGTGACCTGAACGACCTGGAGTTCCTCCTCGGCCGCACGGAGCAGCCATGAGACGGGGGCGCAGCCTGAGCTTCCACGACGAGGACCCCCTGGCCGGGGTTGCCAACCTCTTCGACCTGGGAATCGTGTTCGCCCTGGGCTTCATGGTTTCCCTGGTCCTCTACCTGGGCCTGCCCGAGCTCCTCGGCCGGCAGGACTTCACGCTGGTGAAGAACCCGGGGCAGGAGGACATGGAGATCCTCCGCCGGCGGGGGCAGGAGCTGGAGCACTACCGGGCGACGGGGGGGGAGCTGCGGGGCGAAGCCGGGGTGCGGTTGGGGACTGCCTGGCGGCTGGCCAGTGGGGAAGTGATCTACGTCCCCGACTGATACTGGCCCCCCTTGCTGGAGGCGGAGTACCCGGGGAAGCGTAACCCCGGGCC